>CAZCLJ010000068.1:0-17742 GCA_964499465.1 uncultured Hyphomicrobiales bacterium | reverse complement strand
TAAAGCACTACTACTCTATATTTACTTCATTTTATCTACTAGGAAAGTTGAGTTACTAATAACCAATGAATAAAATATTCCTTTGTCCATTCTCTTTTGAGAAAAAAAATGGATTCCGCCAGCATTACAAACTACGATGTCATTGGCAACACACAGGTAAAAACAATGTCTTCCTTTATAGTTAATAATAAAAAAGCACTTTTAAATCATTTTTTAAAAGTGCTTTATTTGGTGACCCCAAGGGGATTCGAACCCCTGCTGCCAGCGTGAAAGGCTGGTGACCTAACCGTTAGTCGATGGGGCCACATCGACTTGTATAGAAATGCAAATTAACACATTTTTTTCATATATGCAAGAAATTTTTGTTTTTTTGCATTTTTTCTTAAAAAAAATTTACGCCATTAAACTGCAAATAGCCGCAACATTTACCATATCATCAACTGAACAGCCACGGGACAAGTCGCAATAAGGTTTCTTTAAGCCCTGAACAATTGGACCCACTGCTTCGGCGCCGGCTAATCTTTCAGTTAATTTATATCCAATATTTCCGGCATTTAAATCTGGGAATACCAAAACATTTGCTTTTCCTGCAACGGGCGACCCCTTGCATTTTCTTTCACCAATAGCGGCAATCAGAGCTGCGTCTGCCTGCATTTCGCCATCAACTAATAAATCAGTGGCTTTTTCTTTTACTATGCTTGTAGCAGTAACGACTTTATCAACGAGTGGATGGCTTGCGCTACCTTTTGTTGAGAAGGAAAGCATAGCTACTTTGGGCTCTTCGCCAGTTACAGATGCAAAATTTTTAGCAGAACTGATTGCTATATCTGCAAGTTGCTCTGCTGTTGGGTCTGGATTAACGGCACAATCTGCAAAACATATTTTTCTTCCGTCCTGAAGGACCATAATAAAATAACTGCTAACTATTGAAATACCCGGAGCTACACCAACAGTGAAAATAGATGCTCTAATCACATCTCCGGTAGAAGAAACATTTCCACCGACAACAACTTTTACCATATCGGTTTCGAGCATAAAGCCAGCAAAATAAAGAGGATTCTTTACGAGTGCCAATGCTTCGGTTTCAGTCATTCCTTTACTTTTCCTCTTTTCATAAAGCATATTCGCGAATTTTTGAATATGCTCAGATTTTTCTGGTTCAACAATTGCAATACCATCAAGGGATATGTTTTCTTTTTTGGCTACTTCCTTTATATTAGTTTCGTTTCCTACCAATACAGGTTTGGCAATAGAATCGTTTTTTAAAACAACTGCTGCTTTTAAAGTGCGGGCATCTTCAGCATCTGGAAAAGCTACGTTCAAGCATAATTTTGATGCTTTTTCTCTCATTAAGCCAGTGAAACTTACACTCATTTTTTCTTCCTTTTATTATTTAATAAAATTTTTTTGTAATTTTAAAAAAAACAAATTACAAAAAAATTTAAATATTAAAATTATAAAATGAAAATATATACTAAAACAGGTGATGATGGAACTACCGGTTTATTCAACGGAAAAAGAGTTTACAAATACTCTCCGCGTGTAGAATGTTATGGGACAATAGATGAACTTAATTCTATTATTGGTATTGTTATTTCACTTTCCCCACCTGCTGTTCTTGTTCCTGTTTTAAAAATAATATCAAATACTTTGTTTGTTCTCGGCTCTGATTTTGCAACGCCTTTAGATTCAGCTCAGCAAATAGAAAGAATTAATGAGAGCAATGTTTTATTTTTAGAAAAACTCATTGATGAATATACGGAACAATTACCAAAACTGCAAAAATTTATTTTACCCGGTGGGACTTTGCCAGCATCTTTTCTTCATCAGGCACGGACTGTTTGCAGACGTGCAGAAAGATTAGCTGTTAAAGTTTCTTCTGAAGAACATATAAACTCTAACGCTCTGATTTATTTAAACCGGTTATCTGATTTCCTTTTTACAGCAGCCCGCTTTGCTAATTTTCTTGAAAACCGGGAAGAAATATTTTGGGAAAAATAGTAAGGTTAAAGATTTAAAAGTTTATGGTAGTTAGTGCCAGTTACCAATGACATCTTTACTTGTAATGCTGTCGGATGCCAGAATCCATCTTGGTTTTCCCTTATGAGAATGAATATAGTGTTTTATACCAAGTTGCATTCAAAGATACAATTAAAGATGTCATTTCGAAACGAAGTGAGAAATCTCTCAAGTCATTGCTACCACAGAATTTGAGATTCCTCACTTCGTTTCGGAATGACAGACAAACATATTTTATCTTTAAAAGCAACTTGGTATTAGTCATTAGTTATTAGTTATTAGTTATTGGTCATTAGTTGTTAGTAAAAAATACTAATGACTAATGACTTTTAAAAAATATTTTTAAGATGGATTCTGACATCCGTCAGAATGACAGCACAATCGTCCATTATCCATTATCAATTGTCAATTATCCATTATCAATTGTCAATTAATAAAAGATTACTTTGCTTACAAAAACATTTCCATTTGCAATAAATCTTACAAAATAAATACCTTTTGCGATTCTTAGACTCTCGAAATTGATTAATGAGTTGTATTCGCCTTCTTCTTTATATGCGTTTTCTATTTCACTTACTTTCATTCCAATGAAATTAATAAGTTCTATTTTCAAATGAGTTGAAGTTTCGATTTTATATTGCAGTGTGGCAGTGGTGTTTGTTGGATTTGGGAAAATACTGAATGGCTGCTCTGGATTTGCTATATTTTCAGTTTGCTCGTCTTCTACGCTTGTAATTATGTAAGGATGTTTTAGTAAAAGGGTGTAGAGCTGGCTTAGTTTGAATGGTGGTGTGATTGAACCGGTTAAGAACAGGTCATTGTCTTTTGTGGTAACAATTGAATTTATAGCTCCGTTTCTTTCGGGAAAGCGAACAGAATTAACAAGTTCGCCTTGGTTGTTGATAATGTCTATTCCTATTTGGTTGTTGAAATTGCCAGTTGCAGCAAAGAGAGTATCGGAAATGCTGGAAATTGAGTAATACTGAGAATTTGCTGTAGTTCCAATTAAATCCCATATTTTATTGCCTAAACTATCAACTTTTATAACATAAATATATGATTTTTTATCCTCTTTTTCTATGCGCCCTGCAATAACTAAATCTCCATTAGAAAGCATTAAAGATTTTGAAGAAAATACACCTAATTTATCATTACAGTTTTTCTGCCATAATAATTTGCCAATTGAATTTATTTTTATTAACATAATATTTTTATTATTCGTAATATTTGTTATTAAGTAATAGCAACTATCAGTAGTTTCAAATATATCAGAATTTCTACCATTATAAGTAGCTTTGTACATTGTTTGATTTCCTTCTTTATCTACTTTAAAGCAAGAAGCCCGATAATCGCCTTGATAGTATGATTCGGCAGCAATCACATAACCACTGTCTCTTGTTGCTTTTATGTTTGTAGGTGAATCGCTATTAAGCGTTTGCGTTCGATGAAATCTTTCCCATAAAAATTCACCCTTTTGATTATACTTTGCAACATAAATTTCATTTCGTGATGTAACACTATCATCGACAATTATTAAGCAGCTATCAAGTAATTGAGCTAATTTTTTCCCTTTTGTTAAATTTTTTTCCCAAATTACATTTCCTAAACTATCCATTTTGATAAACATTTTATTTCTGTATATTTCTTTATAATGGAATTCATCATAATAATAATAAGTTTCAACATCATATACATTTGCAATAAAAACAAAATTACCGTCATAAGTTTGAATACCATCAATACCATAATAGCTTTGATTATTTTGAACAAATCGTTTTTCAAGTTTATTTGTAAAGAAAGGGATTGCGGGAGGAATAACCTTTATTTTTTTACTTATTAAAATTGAATCAGAAAAATAACCATCAGTTACTATCAAACTAACGTCAAATTCACCCCACTTGTCAAATAAAATAGATGGATTCTCTTCATTACTTGTTTTATTATTACCAAAATTCCAGCTATAATTTTTAATGTCTCCTTGTGATTGATTAAAAAATTGAACATTGAGAGGAACTGTATCTTGAGTAATATAAGAATCGAAATTTGCAACAACTGGAATTAGAATTTTAATAAAATCTTTTCTTGTTAATGTATCAATCTGTGTTCCATTAGAAGCGATTAATCTAACAGAAAACAACGCTTTAGTTTTATAATAATGGACAGGATTTTGTTCTGTGCTTGTTGTCCCATCTCCGAAATCCCAATGCCAAGAAGTTGGATTATTAAAAGAGTTGTCTTTAAAGTATATAGGTTCACCTAATTGCTTAATTAAGGTATCAGAAGTAAACGAAGCAAAAAATTGCTTATTAAATATTTTGGGCTGAAAAATCCTGATATAACCATCTAAACCACCAACAGCAACAGTAACAGAATCTGGTGAAACAGCAATATTTCCTATATTGCCTTGATATGCAATACTATCGGCTTCTACTCCTGATTCAGCAAGGAAGAATTTTATTATTGATGTGTCTGGCTTTTCTAAGGTAGTTATCAAAAACCTATCGTCAGCGGAAAATTTATTATTATTTAAATTTGGTATATTTATTGTAAATTTATTTTTCCAGTTTTCAATATCCCATACAAATGTATTTGTATTGTTTCTGGATACAGCTAAAAATCTTGAATCATTGCTGAATGCTAAATTCGTGTAAAGATAAGAACCCTTGTTTTCTTCAATTTTCTCTATTTTTTTTTCTTCAAGATTTACTAAATTTAAATATTCTTCATAAATAGCTTCTTGTTTATAACTATCACTTGAATAATAAGAAGAACTAACTAATAAATACATTCCATTTGTGCTGCTTAGCATACTTTGCTCGCAATCTAAAAAATAGGAATATTCCATTTTGCTACTATCATAATTCCAGCAATAATTCTCTCCGCTTGTACTATATGTTCCATAAAGATAACTTGATATAACCATATTAATGTGAACTTGGTTGAAATTTTTTCGAAAGCATAATGAAACATTACCAGGAGTGGAATATCCTGTATAATCAAAATATTTATATATATCAGTCTTGCTTATTATACTATCATTTTTAAATATGAAAAAATTATCTTGATCAGGTTTTGCTCTAATTATTGCAATTGTTTCATCATCGCTCTGTAAATCAAAAGCTTGAATGCCTTCAAACTTCTTTTCCTTCACTACCTTCCCCGTTTTCACGTCCCACTTCCTAAAGGTGTAATCACTGCCAAAAGTAAAAAGATACTGCCCATCATTTGAATACCTGAAATAGCTAATGCTTCCGACCTGCAAAGCGTTTTCGAGGTAGCCATCTTTTTGCACCCAGCCAGAGTCGGTGGTTACTTTTGCTGCTTGGTAGTCATCGGATGACTGGAAGTCATCAGATGACTTATCTTTGCTTATTATCTCCTTCCCAAGTTGAACTTGGGAAGGAGAATTTATTGAAGATGGATTCTGCAATGCGTTAGCATTACAAAAAGCAGCGTAACTGCAAGCGAATGCAATTATTATTGCTATTCCGGTTTTTAATAAATTTGTTTTCATTTTATTTCTTATATTTCTTTTTTTATTTTTGCACCTCTATAAAAAGAATAACACAAAAAACGAAAAAATATCTCAAAAAAAAATGAATTTTAAAAATATTTTTAAAAAATAATTAAAAAAGTATTATTTTAGTATTAAAATATTTAAGGGTGAAAAATGGAAACTGCAACAATAAATAAAGTTTACGAAATATATAATGAATTATCATTCGACGATAAAGAAATGTTCCTTGATTTAATTAACAAACAAATCGTTGATGAAAGACGAGATGCTATTTTTGAACGAGCAAAAGAAGCGGAAAAAAACTTTTCTGAGCAAAAATGTTTTACTGGAAACGTTAATGAAATAATGGAGTTTTTAGAAAATGATTGAAATATTTTTAGATGACGGATTTAAAAATTGCTATAAAAAATTTACTAAGAACAATAACGACTTAAAAATTAAATTTTATGAAAAACTTACTTTATTTAAAGATAATCCGCACAATCCTGTTTTAAAAACCCATAAATTAAGCGGAAAGCTAAAAGATTATTCTGCTTTCAGCATTGATTACAAAACCCGAGTAGTATTCAAGTTCATTTCTAATACTAAAGTTTTACTTATTGATATTGGTTTTCACGATTCAGTTTATTAGTATTATTTCTATAACACTCCTAATTTCAGAACTCCTGACTCCATAACGATAATAAAGGAGTTAAGAGATTTGCCTCGTAAAGAATAATTGCGCAATTAGCAATTAATATTTTATTAGTTATTGGTCATTAGTTTGCAACTACTAATGACGAATGACGAATAACGAATGACCTATTGGAAATATTTACATCCAAATTTAATTTCTTATTGTAAAATATGCGAAATATCAAATTACGTGGCATCAGGAGTTCAGAACTTATATTCCCATTTATCTTAACCTTTAATATGATTGCTAAATTCAAAAAATAATTTTAGTTTTCATATTGAAATATTTTATAAATTGTAACGTGTTTATTTATTTATATAATTTATTTTGTGAAAAAAGCACTAAATAATTAATTATCAGGAAAATGGAACCAGATTTTGTAACGAGAAGTGTTAAAGAAAACAAAAGCAAGAGCTATTTTTTCAATCGTGAGCTAAGTTTATTGGAATTCAACAGCCGGGTGCTTGAAGAAGCAAGGAATGACCAGCATCCATTGCTTGAGCGTTTAAAATTCATCGCAATACTTAGTTCAAATCTTGACGAGTTTTTTATGATTCGTGTAGCTGGCTTGATTGGACAAAAGGAAGCAGATATACCCGCATTATCTTTTGACGGACTAACTCCACAGGAACAGTTGTTTGAAATTAGAAAACGTTTAGAAGTTCTTTATGAGAATCAGGAAAAAATTTTAAATGATGATATATTGCCAGCATTAGAAAAAGAAGGTATCGTTTTCCATACTATTGATAATTTAAGTAAAAGCGATAAAGAGTTTTTAAAAAATTATTTCTGCGACCTTGTATTGCCCGTTCTTACTCCTTTAAGTTTAGACCAGGCGCATCCCTTCCCCAGAATAATAAACCGTTCTCTAAATATTGCATTTGTTTTGGAAGACAAGTCAAGTAGTTTTGGAGAACGTCGCATTTCTATTTTACAGCTTCCATCAATTCTGCCTCGCTTTGTTAACCTTAAGCGTTCCAAGGGTTACCATTTCGTAATGCTTGAAGACGTAATTATCGAAAATTCCGGAATACTTTTTCCGGGTTATGAGATAATTACAGCAAATACTTTCAGGGTAACCCGCGATGCCGATATTGAAATAGCTGATGACGAAGCAGAAGATTTACTCAAAGAAATTGCTGAACAAATCAAACTTCGCAACTGGGGAACTGCTGCTGTTCGTTTAGAAATCAATGCTAATATGCCGGATTATTTAGTCGGCATATTAAAAAAAGCAATCGAAATTGAAGATGATTATGTCTATACTTTAAATCGACCACTTAAGCTTCCTGATTTTATGGAGCTTAGTAAAATTGATATTCACCATCTTAAAGATGTTCCTTTTCAGGCAAATATAATTTCAGATTTAGCTTCAGAAGATTCCAATATTTTTGATACTATTGCAAAGAAAGATATTCTAATACACAGACCTTTTGATTCCTTTACTCAAAGTGTATTAAAATTTTTAAATTCAGCTGCTTCTGATTCTAAAGTAGTTGCAATAAAGATAACTCTTTATAGAGTAGGAATGAATTCGCCTGTTGTTGATGCATTAAAACGAGCTGCTGAAAATGGCAAAGATGTTACCGCTTTCGTAGAATTAAAAGCCCGGTTTGATGAAGAAAATAATATTATTTGGGCTAAAGAACTCGAACAGCTCGGAGTTCATGTTATCTATGGTGTTCTTGGCTTAAAAACACACTGCAAAATAGCACTTGTTGTTAGAAAAGAAGCAGATAAATTTATAAAATATCTGCATCTTTCAACGGGTAATTATAATCTTGTTACCTCACGGTTATATACTGATGTTGGATTTTTCACTTGCAGACCAGAATTTACAACTGATGCTATTTTCCTTTTCAATTACTTAACAAGCTATTCATACCAAAAGGAATGGAATGCTTTTCTTGTTGCTCCTATTAATCTAAGACAAAGAATAATCAGTTTAATTGACAGAGAAATTGAATTACATACACCAGAAAATCCTTCTGAAATATTTATAAAAATGAATTCTATTGCTCACGAAGAGGTAATTCAGCGCCTTTACAAAGCTTCTCAAAAAGGAGTAAAAATAAAATTGCTTATTCGAGGCGTTTGCTGCCTGAGGCCGGGAGTAGAAGGGCTAAGTGAAAATATTGAAGTGCGTAGTATTATTGGAAGGTTCTTGGAACATTCACGAATATTTTATTTTAAAAACGGTGGAAAAGAGGAAGTTTATCTTAGCAGTGCTGATTGGATGACCCGTAATTTACATAAACGCGTTGAACTTATGTTCCCTATTTATGACAAAACGTTGCAAAAAAAACTTATTAACATTTTAAATATTTATTGGCAGGACAATTCTAAATCCTGGCGACTGCTTCCTAATGGCAAATACGAAAAGATTACTCATAAAGAAAAAGAGAAAAGATTCGCTGCTCAGGAGTATTTTCTGCAGGAAATTAAAAAGTCAAAAAAGAAAAACGGACATTCTTTCATTCCTTATATTCAAAACAGGATTTAAGGAAAGTTCTAAAAATTGGTTATTAGGTTATTAGGTTATTGGGTTATTGGGTTATTAGGTTATTAGGTTATTAGGTTATTAGGTTATTAGGTTATTGGGTTATTAGGTTGTTTGTATTGGAGTATTTGCATTGAGCGTAGTCGAAATGCTTTACAGTTTTCCAGCCATACAAGCAGCAAACTGATAGAATGAGAATATAAAGAAGAAATAAAAGTCATACTATCAACTTGTTGATAGAATGACTGAAGAGATGGATTATTACAGGCAAACAAAAACCCAGCACTACTTTTTAAGTGAAATTTCTGAGGTTAATTTGCTAATATTTGAATTATTTTATTAATTATGAACGAGCTAAAAGAATACTTTTTTCATAGACAGTTATTTCCTTTACACTGGAAAATATTAAAACATCTGAATTCTATACCCAAAAACCAAATTATTGAGGAACAGAAGCAAGTCTTAAACTATCTAAAAAGAAATTTAATTGGCGTTTTTCCATATAATTTTACAAAAAAATATAAATCAAATAGATTTGAAGTATATAAAGATAAATCCAATAGTTTAAATTATGTAGTCCAAGATGGCAAACGACTTTATTTCAAAAGAGATATCGATGAGAAAACTATTAGAAGATGCTATACTGTATTACAAATAGAGCAAGATATAGAATCGCCGCATCGCTATTTAACAGAAGATTTTAACGTTAATTCAGGCGATGTGGTTTTAGATATTGGGGCAGCTGAAGGCAATTTTTCTATTTCCATTATTGAAAAAGTTGAAAAAATATTTTTATTTGAAGCAGATGCAATGTGGCTCGAAGCATTAGAAGCTACATTTAGTCCATGGAAATCCAAAGTTGAAATTATAAATAAATTCATTTCAAATATTGATGATGAGAAAAATTTCTCTATAGATAATTTTTTTAAGAGCAATAAGAAAATTGATTTTATAAAAATGGATGTTGAAGGTGCAGAATTAGATGTTTTAAAAGGATGCAAAAAATTGCTAAATGAAATCAATTCTATAAAAATTGCTGCCTGCACTTATCACAGACAAAATGATGCAAAGAATATTAATGAACTTTTAATAAATAGTAATTTTACTACTGAATTTTCAAATGGTTATATGATATTTTATTATGACAAACTTGAAGCACCTTATCTAAGAAAAGCTTTAATAAGAGCAAAAAAAGGATAAATTTAAATGACTCATCTTAAGCATTCCCCTCTTGAGAGGGGCAGGGGTGTGTTCTTTTTTTTCTTATCTAAAAAGTACTTTCTGAATAAATAGTAAATTTATGCTTATAATAGTTTATCTCCTTGATATTGCTTCAGATGTAACAAGTAATACAGAACACACCCCTTTGTCCCCACTCAAGAGGGGAATAAGAATTGTGGTATAAAATATAAGAACGTATCAGCCCTGCCCCTCTCAAGAGGGGAATGGTACTTGTGTTAAAAAGAAAATAGTGTATCAACTTAACTTGTTTAAAATCTTAAAATGGAATTGCGTAAGGTGAGTTAATGAAAAATGTAAACCTTGATAATACTTATGACTTATTTGACAGTTACTTAGCAACATTAGAAAAAATTGTTGAAGAAAAAAGTTCTTCTCTTTTTAATAATCAGAGCTTAGTTTTTAAATTGAAGAAAAACGAATCTAACGAAATCGTTCTTGTTGATTTTACAAATTCAATTGACGGCTTTTATTTAGATAAATCAAATGTATCTGGAAGAAAATTAATTGATGTCTTTGGTGCTAATATTGACAACAATTTCACTGAACAAATTGAAACAGCTTTCCAAGGAAATATTGTTCAGTTTAATATAATAATCAATGGCATAAATTTATTTGTTACTTTAGTTCCGGTATTTTTCAATAACAAACTAATTGAGGTTGTTGGAACTTCGTTAAGTTCTTCAAAAATAAGAAATGAATTAACAGATGTAGTTAAAAATGTTAAACAATTTATTAATTCATTTAAACTTACATTGGAAATACACAACAAGCCAAAATTACCGCAATTATTAAACTTAAACAATATAAATTCATTAAATAGTTTGCTACTTGTTGATAATGATTTATTGAATAAAGTACTTTCATTTGCCAAAATCGGTTTATGGCGTGTAGAAGTAAACAGTATGAATATAATTGTTAGTAATCAGGTATTTGAAATTTTAGGAATAAATAATGAAGCAAAAGGAAATGATTTATCCAAATGGTTAGATTTAATTCATATTGATGATATAAATAAAGTAAATAATAATTACAAAATGTTTCTTGAAAAAAAGTTAAAAATATTCGAATCTACATTTAGAGTAAAAAAACAAGATAATGACTGGGTATGGGTTAAGTGTATCGGGCAGAGCTATTACACTGACCCAAATAACAACTTGCCGACTACAATAGTGGGACTTGTTATTGATATTCATTCTGAAAAAACAAATGATTTAGAAAAAGACCGGCTAATTTCCGAACTAAAAAAGTCTAATTTCGCTGCTGAAGAAACCGCTATAGAAATAATTGAACTGTATCAGGAACTAGTAAATTCGGAGAAATTCTTTGTTGATATGAATTTAAGAAAAGACGAGCTATTTTCAATTTTATCTGTAGAATTAAAATCATCTATTCTTGGATTTCTCAGTTTGTCTAATTTAATATTTCAGGAATACCATAATTTTTCAAAGGAAGAAATAAAAGATGCTCTAAAAGAAATTCATATTTCATCTAAAAACCTTTTCGATTTCTTAGAAAATATTCTGCTTTGGACTCAAATTCAAAATAAAAAAATTGAATATAATCCCAACTTTTTCTATTTAAAAGATTTATTAAATGAATCGCTTTTGCTGTTTGCAAATATAATTCAAAATAAAAATTTGATTATTGAAAATAATGTTGATGAAAAGATTGTTGTTTTTGTTGACTACAATATGATAAATTCACTTTTTAGAAATCTGATTTCTAACTCAATTAAGTTTTCAAATCAGAAATCAAAAATTATTATTAAAAATAAACCAATTGAACTAAATTCTTCTTTTATTGAAATTTCAATAAATGATAATGGAATTGGAATTGACGACAAATATAAAAAATATATATTTAAGTTTAATAAAAAAGCAATAAGAAGAGGAAGTAATAATGAAATCGGTTCCGGGCTGGGGCTTGTCCTTTGCAAAGAATTTATAAACTACCATAAAGGTAAAATATGGTTTGAAAGCAACCGTGCAGCTGGAACAACTTTCTTTTTCACGCTACCTTTAGTTCGGCTGTAATGCCAAAGTGCTTTTAATGATAAAATATATTTATTTGTCATTCTGAACGCAGTGATAAAGCAAGTGCTTTATATTAATGGAGATGACATAAGGTTTAGAAAGTTTAGATTTTTTTGAACTTTAGCAAAGTTAAGAAACTTTACGAAAGTATAAAATCTTCTTACTTTGCGAAAGTTTCTTAACTTTCGTAAAGTTTGTTAGTGTAAACGTAAAGATGTCATTGGTAACGCAGTGAAGAATCTCAAGTATCGTGATAGCAATGAGTTGTGAGATTCTTCGCTGCGCCTCAGAGTGACAAGACTGCGAAATAACAAACTACGAGGCATCAGGAGTTCTGAGTACGACAAGATTGGAACCATACGAACAACTTGTTGCTCGTATGGCTGCAAAAGAACGTATTAGCCCTGCCAATAACCCAATAACCCAATAACCTAATACCCCAATAACCTAATACCCCAATAACCTAATACCCCAATACCCCAATAACCTAATACCCCAATAACCTAATACCCCAATAACCCTAATACCCCAATAACCCTAATACCCCAATAACCCTAATACCCTAATAACCCAATAACCCAATAACCTAATAACCCAATAACCCAATAACCCAATAACCCTAATCATTTTCTGGATAAATCAAAATATCCGGCGCAGACATAAAAAGCCAGTAAGCTTGACCAGGTATCAAAAATTCAATTTGATTCAAATTATAAAATGGATTAAATACCTCTCCTTCATTATTTTTCACAAGCAAAAGTGAATTCCCCAGAGAATTAAATGCTAAAGAAGCAAGCATAGGAGTAGCTCTTAAATATGAAATAAGATTCCACCCTGTTAGTAAATTTATTGGGATATTTTCCGGATATATTTCTGTTCCATCTATTTGAAGGATCGCGGGCGAAGTAGCATATACTACGTATCCATCTGTAATATTCCAGCCCGGTATATTATTGAAATTAATTGATGGATAATATATTTTATTATATCTGCTCCTGACTAATTTTATACTATTTACTATTGGTTCGAAAATGTCGACCACATCAGTATTTAGTGGAAGAATATTCGAAGAAATAAGGTTCCATCCCTGATTTAAATTAATAAACTGAGAAATATAAATTGGTTCAGTTACGAAATTCCAAATCTGAGACCACTCGCCGGGTGCTAAGTTTGGATTTGTCGCCTGCACTCTCCAAAAATACTGAGTATTACTATTTAATGCAATAGATGGGGTAAATGTTGTATCTGATAAGTTTTCATTAATTATAAGATTAGAAAAGTTACTTGCAGTGGATACCTGTAAATGATATGAACTTGCATAATTAACTGAATTCCAGCCAAAAGATGGATTGAATGAAATATCTGTAGAACTATTTTCAGGTGATAAAAGTTCAACTTCTTCTAAATATAAAGAATAATCTGAAAATGTCAGTAAAACGTTTGGTCTTAAATTTGAAAGGTTTTTATAATTTAAGTTCCAGGTACAAAAATCAATAGTATTCGTAAAAGTATAATAGCAAACACTGTTAAAGTTAGTTGATGAGTAATATGTAGAAACATTTTCGTATTTATATCCGAGAACATCTTCGCCATAATTATTGAAACAGAACTCAATTTTCAAATTTGATACTCCATCCCAATAAAAATCTTCATTAAAAACAAATTCATTCCAACCGTTAACTGGAATAAAAGTATCATAAAAGCATACATTAGTAAAATTTGAATTATCCCAATTTTCAGATGCTACATTTCCAGCAACATTATCATTAGTTAATTTGATTTTCAAAGATACATCTCTAAGAGCAGGAGCGTAGTTAGGAGAATGGACATTTAAAAATAAGCTGCTAATATTTCCGCTTGATAAACTTAAACTTTGCAATTCTTCTGCTCTGATTATAAACTGAGTCCTTACTGTTTCGTTTTCTCTGCCGAGAGGTGCAGGATAAGAAGAAAAACTGTTATAAGTCTGGTCATTTCCAATTGAAATTTTGCTTCCTGTCGTAAAAGACCATACTTCTGACCATTGGCTTGAATATTCAGTATTAGTTGCTTTTACCCTCCAAAAGTATTCTGTATCAATGTTTAGGTTGCTTACATCTTGATTAGTTTGATTAATTTCAGAAATATTATGAGTAATAATGGTAAAATCTGCATTTTTTGAAACCTGGATTTGATAATTTACAGCACCAACAACAGATAACCATTTTAAATTAACGTAGCAATTAATATCATTAGAATTATTTTCCGGAAAAGCCAATAAAGCTGTCTCCAACTCTCCAATAGTTGTAAAAGTTCTGGCTTGGGACCAGATGCTTTGATAATAATCTGAATAAGCCATTACCCGCCAGTAAAACTGGGTAGATGGAAGTAAAAGATTGGACATAGTAAAAGTCGTATCAGTAATTCCGTAAAAGCTGTAAATTATAGATGTGAAATCAGAATTATCGGCAATATCAAGATAATAAGATGTTGCATCTGTAACTGCTCCCCAAATAAATGTCGGAGTTTGAGAAACACATAATTCCATATTTTTAGGATATAATAGTGCTGGCGGGGCAATTGCATCATTGAACTGAATTTCGTAAGCACCGATAGTCGGGTAGTTCTTTCTTTCATTTCCAAGTATATCCTCCTGAACTGTATTATTATTTTGTCCGGCTACTATTAAAGGAGAGCTTAGCTGAAGAGCTAAGTTACTGTTATCTATAAATAATGGATTTTCAGCAAGTGAATTTGAATCCTGATGGGTTAATGCCTGCAATTCCTGAAGCGTATAAACATCAATTCCTTTAATATTTGCTATTATACCATATTCTCCACTTTGGAAATAATCATTATAATCAATTTTATCAAATGTTGAATTGCAAAAAACAGCGTAGGAGCGAGAGCCGGGTTTTCCAACAAAAGTATTGGAAAAAACATTATTCATAAGTTCAAGAGTATCAATCTGATTTTCAATATACAATGCAGCTGAAAAAGTTCCGTTATATCCTGTATAAGTATCTTCTCCAAATATATTAATGCTGTTATAATATAATTTTATTTTTGACCCATTTTCTATATTGATACCAAATGGATTTCTCCAGTATTTATCGGAAATATAATAATAGTATGGATTTGGAGAACTTATATCATATATCACATTGTTGCAGATTAGAATATTTGTGCCTTTTACATAAATACCACAAGCCCCGCCCTTGTTTGGAAGAAATTGAGATAAACTATGTATATAATTTCCATTAATTAATATACTATCACAGTTATGGACAGCAATACCAGTTGAAGTTACTGCATAAGTAGATGCATCAATACCAAAAATCCTGTTTTTTGAAACTTCTGAATTTTTTATATTAAATAAATTTATACCAATTGCATTAATATTTTCAGCTTGAATATCACTTCCGATAATGTTGTTTAAAATTTTATTGCTTTCTGAATTACCAATATTAATAGCTCGCCAGCAATTTTTAATTGTATTTCCATCTATGGTTAAATAATTATTACAGCATCCACCAGACTCAATTCCACTGTGATTCATACTGAATTCATTTGTTGAACCGATAATATTACAATTTTTAATAGTATTGTTATTTGCTTCGTTAATAACAGTACTACCATATTCTTGCTGCGCAAGAATGTAAATAGTCCGTAGACCTTCAATATTATTATTTTTTATTGTTAATCCGTTTTCACCATTTTCTAAAATACCATCAATAGTAACGCTATCAGCCCCATTAATGCAAATAACGCCATCAATAGCAGAATCACTTTGTATTGTCCAATAACTATTAGTTTTTATATTAATAGTCCAGTTCTCATTACCGAAGTTCTGCCAGTCATCTATATACACTGTTCCGGGTTCTGTAATATCGTTTATGACAGTAAAAGTAGTATTTCCAGCTAAGCCCAAAAAATCAATACAATTAAATGTTTCAGTAAGGTTTGAAAAATCACCACCAGAACCTACAGTATAATTTCCATCAAGTGGTCCTGATATTAGTCTTGCTCCTACTGGTGAGCTAATGTCCGGGTATATTTCATTATTGTTGCATACGAAGTATTCACATTCAGCGTCGACATAATTACCAATAATTGCATCTTGTGATATATTATAAGCCAACCAAAAAGAATTTGTGCCTTTTTCAAGCATTTTACTACCCGTTATTGTAAATGTTCCATCTGGATTCTGGACAATATTTCCAAAAGTATAATTTGTATTAAAATTCTTTGGCTTGAATAAATCAGAGTAATAACAACCAAACAGGTAATTTGAATAGAATAATCTCGCGCTTGATAAGTCAGAAGCTGAACTTGTTCCATTAGTATTAAAAGTGAAGCTGGAAATATTCAAAGGGTTTAAAGTACCAGTAACCTCGACCCTAACTTCAATAACCTGTTGATTAGTAAATCCGGGTCCGGTATTTTTAGTGTTTTGGACAGTGGTGCTTGAAACGATTTCCATATCGGTTTTTTCATATCGGTAAGTTAAACCGTCTTGAGGAATTATCCCAACTCCAATATAACAATTGGAAACTTCAGTTCCTTCTTCAGAGCTTGCCCAGTTACCATTAGCTGGAACAGAGCGGGACCTTCTGCTCCACATCTCATCGCCACCTAAAAGCCCGACCTGAAAAAAATTATCTCTGCTTGCATTAAAACTTCCGTATTTAATTTCAATTTTATTGGAAGTTTCATAAAGTTTAATTTGGAAGTTAAAAACCCCGTCATTGATACTATCTGAAAAAAAAGATTGATAATTCAGCCATTGTATTGTGCAAACTCTGTTCGGTGCTTCTCCTTCAGTTAATGTCATAAGTTGCCCAATTTCTGGTATTGCAATCAAATTTGCATTTAAAGCCGAAATTATCCACCAGATGTTTTCTCTTAAAATATAATTTGAAGAAACAATATAATTTCCTAAAGAAATGTATCCGTTTGAATTGATACTTAAAGTGGTGAAATTAGTTCCATCGAAATTAAAAGTAAAACCAATTGGAATTGAAGTAAATGATTCATCGTGATTTTGGTCAGTTCCATGAACGGTTCCACCGGAAATGGGAATAAATGTTTCTATTGATTGACTAAATTCATAGTCGTAAACATGTGATTTAAGAGAATTATAAGAAAAAGCAAGAATGATAAAAACTAAAACTGTAAATGTGGATTTCATAATAACCTCCATTTATCTATTTTTAAAAAATTTATTTCAATCTGATTAATTCTATTATCCTGAAAAGAATCCGCGTTTCAATACTTAAAGAGCAATTTGCATTATAACTTGTTATAAATTAATAAAAAAACTTAATAAAAAAAATTTATTATAAAAAAAAGATAAGGTTCAAAATTCTTCACTTCATAACTAAAATAAAGGAATTAGTAGATTTATTTCCGTAAGCAGTCAGCTATTAGCTTTCAGCTATCGGCAGTCAGCTATTGGTTATTATACCAAACCGCTAACTAATAGTGCAAAATCATAATGTCATTTCGAACCCCCAGATAAAGCAAGACCTTTATTTAAATGGAAATGACATTAATTTACCCTGTCATTCTGAAGCGCAGCGAAGAATCTCACAAGTCATTGCTACCACGGAGTTTGAGATTCTTCACTTCGTTCAGAATGACAGACAAACTACGATGTCATTTCGAACCCCCAGATAAAGCAAGACCTTTATTTAAATGGAAATGACATTAATTTACCCTGTCATTCTGAGGCGAATATAAACGAAGACGTTTACTTTTGAGAAAATGAACAAAT
>CAZCLJ010000067.1:0-17867 GCA_964499465.1 uncultured Hyphomicrobiales bacterium | reverse complement strand
CTAGTGTAATTATTTATTGAAAACCTGATAAACATTTCTTGTCATTCCGAAACGAAGTGAGGAATCTCAAACTCTGTGGTAGCAATGACTTGTGAGATTCTTCGCTGCGCTTCAGAATGACAGGGTAAATTAATGTCATTCCCATTTAAATGAAGCACTTGCTTTATAAGGGGGTTCGAAATGACAAGATGTTATAGTAAGGTTTTCAAAGGGATATTACACTAGAGAAGGAAATAAGAAAAGTGGATTAAAAAAATGTATCTAAACTACACTTTTTTATTTCTCAAAAGATAAATTGCGTTAAGTGTGATATTAAAATAAAACAAAATACTAAAATAAAATGAAAATTACAATCTACATACTATCGCTTTTGATTTTGTCTCTTCAGGCGTTTTCACAAGTGCAAAATGATACTTTAAAACGAGAAACGGAAAGCATTTTAATAAGTAAAGAGACTGAAATACAAGAGGAATACAAATTCGGCTTGTTCGGAGGATATTCTTTTAATTTTCACAATGCAGATTTTCGCTTTCTGCCCGGGGTGCCGAATTGCTGTCCGCATTTTGAAAGTGGCTCTGGTAATGGATTTCTAATCGGCGCCCTTGCTGATTATTTGCTTGATGAAAGATTTTTTCTTGAATTGCGAGCCGGTTTTAATTACTTCGATGGTGATTTAATCGAAACTGAAGCAACAACTGTTCTTATTGCAGACCAATTAACCGATGGCGAGTTCGAGCATAGTGTTACAGGAAAATTTTCAAATATTTTTATTGAACCTATGCTTGGAGTAAATGTTATCGAAAATCTTAAATTTCTAATTGGTCCGAAATTAGGAATAACATCTTTGCACGATTTTTCACAGTATGAGAAAATTGTTAAGCCGGCAGATATTGGAGTTTTTCCGGATACAAAAACACGCTTCAGAAACGACAGTTCCGGAACAATTGACGATGCTGCAAGTATGCAACTTTCATTTTCCATAGGATTGAGCTATGAGCTGCCACTCAACAGAACTAGAACACTTTCCATTTCACCCGAAATTTTCTTCGATTTTGGACTTAATAATTTAGTGAAAAATACTGATTGGAAATCAAATGCGCTGCATACTGGCATCTCAATTAAATATTATCCGCAAAAATCAGGTGAAGAAAAGATTGAAATTTTTAAGGAAACTATTGAAGAAACGCAAGTTGATACTACGGTTATTGCGAGTTTTGATGTAGAAGCAGAGAATTTTAAAGAAGGTCAAATCATTTTCAACAAAAAAGAAATAATTTATGGCGAAAACAAAGAAACAACCAGAATCACATACAACCGCACCGATACTTTGTTTATTCCGGAAAAACCTCAAAAAGTAGAAATTGAAATACTTGCCGTTGATGAAGGCAAACCGAGAAGAAAAGCAACTGATATTTTTATACAACAGCACTACGTTACACAAGCATTTCCAATTTTACCGATGGTGTTTTTCAATCAAAATTCATCTAAACTGCCAAAACGTTTTTCATATATAGAAGACAAAGATTCATTTAATATTGATAATTTACAAATAAATCCAATCAATTACAACTACAATGTATTAAATATAATTGGAAAGCGTCTCGCTGATAATCCACGTGCAACTATCACTTTGAGCGGCTATTCGGACCAAACGAGTGAAGCCGGGGATTGCTTTTTAGCAATATCAAGAGCAAAAGAGATTAAAAGATATTTAGAAGCAATTTGGGGAATAGCTCCCTCAAGAATGGTTATTAATGAAAGCCGGACTAACTGCTCGCCGGAATATCCTACGCTAACGCAAACAGAAGATGGTTTTGCAGAAAATCGTAGAGTAGAAATTGAATCCAATTTCAATGAAATTTTAGCTCCGATTTCACAAAAGAAATTCATCGAAGCACGCGTTGTAACCCCGGCATCTTTGGAATTTTCTGCAAAATCAAAAGAAGAAATCCACCAGAACTGGACATTTTCTATTTTTCAAAATGAAGATGAACCGATTCTGCTTCGTGAAGGTAAAGGAGCATTGCAGACAATTAATTTTGAAATTAATGAAAAGCAGGCGAATTCAATGCTTGTTGGCACGCCTCTTATTTGTAAATTTGCAATCGGAAAAGGAAAAAATGCAGACGAATACCGCGATACATTGATAATTACAAAAGATACTTCGACTATCGAAATTGACCGGCTTTCGCTTGCAATTTATCAGGTAGCTGGCGATTCTCTTCGCGAAGTCGATAAAATCGCAATTCGCCATTTCATTGAAAAACTGAGAGAAAATGATTCAATTTACGTCTATGGCTATTCTGATGATTTAGGAAGTGAGCAAATAAATAAGACTCTTTCAGAAAACCGTTCAAAGATTGCTTGCTCGTTCATTCAAAATATTTTATCAGAAAAAAAGATTAATGCAGTTATTGCAAACTGTGAAGGTGTTTGGTTTTTAAGAACTCCTCCCGGAATCCTTTCATATAAATTACCGGAAGAGCGATTCCTTTCGCGAACTGTGCAAATTGAAATACATAGAAGAAGATAGGGTATAGAAAGTTATATCAAACCGCTTACAAAAAGAGTAATATAATCTGTCATTCTGAAGCGCAGCGAAGAATCCAGAGAGTAGTGGTTCAAAAAAATTTTCTGGATTCTTTACTGACGCTCAGAGTGACGGTGCTATTTTTCCAGTCATACTATCAACAAGTTGATAGCATGACATATATTTTCTTGTCATGCGAACAGCTTGCTGCTCGTATGACTTTGTCTTCTTACTTTGCGAAAGTTTCTTAACTTTCGCAAAGTTTAAAACAAACTATCTCAGCACTACAAAACTCTTCGTTACCCTTCCAGCTTGATTTACAAAGGAGCAATGATACAAGCCACTTGGTAAATCTAAAGTTGAAATTATTATTTTGCTGTTTCCAATTAATTCGTTTTGCTCAATTCGCTTTACTTCCATTCCGAGAGAATTGAAAATTGAAATTGAATTTATATTTTGCTCTTCTGGAATTGAAAGCGTGATTTCGTTTGTTGCTGGATTGGGAAAAATTTGGAAATCGCAATCTTCGGAAAAGGGGAGAGGTTCTTCTACGCTTGTTTGTTCACAGTTATATTCAATAACAAGTCCATTTTTGCCGAAAGCTCTGCATTTTTCTTCGCTTATTATGTGCAAAAATGATAATTCTTTATTTGTAGCAGAAGGTGCTTTTTCCCAGTTATTGCCTCCGTCTGTTGTGTTAAAAGTGTATCCTTGCTCTGTGATAATCCAGCCATAGTTTTCATTTAAAAATTGTATATTTGTATATGTTCCTTCTGCATATAGCTGACGTACCCAGCTTTCGCCACCATCGGTCGTTTTTTGAACAACAATTGAATCAAAGCGAACATAATTTGAATCTGCATAATAAAGGTTTGTTATACACCAACCGGTATTTTCATCTATGAAATAAATAGTATTATACTTTAAAGTAGAATCTATTATTTTTGTAGTCCAATTTTTTCCGCCATTAGTTGTTTTAATAAAAATACCATTTTTACTGGCGGTGTAACCAATATTTTCATTTAGAAAATGCAATTTGTCAATTGAAGTATCGGCAAATGCTTTGCAATGGTCCCAATAATTTCCACCTTCTGTAGTTTTTTTTACAAAGAATTCATTTACTGATGTTGACCAATAGGCAACATAGCCAACTTGGTCATTGACGAAAAATATATCGTGGATTGAAACATCAGAAATTTCACTTATTTGCGTCCATTCCGTTCCTGCATTTGTTGTTTTATAAAAATAGCCGGCTCTATCAGTCAAAATTCCCGTATTTTCATTAAAAAAATAAATATCAATAAAATAATCTCTTGCTTTATTCTTATATTTTTGATTTATCCAAGTGGTTCCGGCATCAGTAGTTTTTAAAATCAATTTATTTTTTGAAATTGCCCAGCCGGTCGTGTCATTAATAAAATGCACATCAGACATTTCGTATAGTGTTCCAGTGCTTATAGAATCCCATGAATATCCGTTGCTAACTGTCCTTTTTATTACGCCATCGTTTTCAACACCAATTATTACTCTTTCATCAGAGATGCTAAGAGAATTCTGTCCTCCTCCCATTAGCTCTTTTAAAGTCTGCATTTCCCAGTTTTCGCCACCGTCAGTCGTCCTGTAAAGATAATTATCCCAACCAAAAACGTAGCCATTGTTTTCATCAAAGAATTTAAAGTAAAATAAAGGAAAAGAATTTTTATTAAGAAACTGCTCCGTCCAGCTTTCACCACCATCTGTTGTTTTAAATAATATTCCATTATTATTCGATATCCATCCGGTATTTTCATCTAAGAAATGAATCAATCCTATAGTTGTATCGGGAAGAGTGTTTTTGAACTTCCAGTTTGCACCGCCATCAGTTGTTTTTAAAAGAGTGTTTTTGTCGGCAAATAAAATATTGTTATCATTAAAAAAGAATAAATCACTTCTAAAATAGTCAATTGGAGGTAATTTTATTGTATCCCAGCTATCTCCGCAATTTGTAGTTTTTAGCATAATGCTGTCTGTTTTAGAGTAGCAATAACCTTTGTTCAAATCAAAGAAATGAAAAATACATCTTGTTAAATTAGGACTTGTTAAATTAGGAATAATCATAGCTTTTTCATACAAAACTTCATTTCCATCTTGATATTTTGCTATTCCATTTTTTGTATCAATTAATAATAGTTTGTTCTCATCAAAGAAAAACGAAAAGTCAATTGACTTCATTTCAGTTTTGATTAAATTCCACGTAAGCCCTTTGTCAATGGATTTTAGCAAAGTGCCATTATCACCGGTAGCATAGCAAACGTGATTGTTTACAAATTGAACGTAATTTAGATTATTACCTTGGGGAAGTGGATTTACCCATTTCCAACTGCAATCTTCAGCAAAAGCGAGATTTGTGATTATTAGAATAAAAAGAATGATTTGTTTCATAGATTTACCTTTTGGTTTATTGTTTATGGTTATAACGTTATTAAGTTATTGGGTTATGGTCATTAGTTATTACTCAACTTTCCTAGTTGATAAAAATAAAGTAAATATAGAGTAGTAGTGCATTACAAACAGGATTATATATAAAATTTCTCAGAAAACACTAATTTTACTCATAAAACCTTTTTACACCTCCCCTGCCCCTCCTTATTAGGAGGGGAGTAAGAACAGTTCTGTTTTTTAGTGTTCCCCTCCTAAAAAGGAGGGGCCAGGGGAGGTGTATTTATAGTCTTTTTACCACTTTTATTCTTTTCTATATTATTTATATATTACAAACACTTATGATAACTAGTGTTGTAATTCGTTAAAAGACTTATTATATTGTGTCATTTCGAAACGAAGTGAGAAATCTCACAAGTCATTGCTACTACGGAACTTGAGATTCCTCACTTCGTTTCGGAATGACAAGAAATGTTTATTAGGTTTTCAATAAATTATTACACTAGGAAAGTTGAGTTATTCGTCATTGGTTATTAGTCATTAGTATTTTAACTAATAATCAATTCTCAACTTCCAACTCCTAATCCCCAATTAACAATTAACAATTAACAATTATCAATTATCAATTATCAATTTTCAATTATCAATTATCAATTATCAATTGTCAATTTTCAATTGTCAATTATCAATTATCAATTATCAATTGTCAATTTTCAATTGTCAATTATTAAAACCCTACCAACAGCAGACGGCACTGCTTTGTGCTTCCGGCTTTCATTGCAACAATATATCCGCCTCTCGGAAGTCCGGCAACAGAAAAAGTTACTTTTGAGTTCATAGTACTGCTATTAAAATCCACTTCCTCTTTTATATCTTTGATTTTCATTCCCAATACGTTGTATAAGGTCATCTCAAAACTGCCAATTTCTTTTTTGTTAAGGAAAAATTCAAGTGTAACTAAATTTTCTGCCGGGTTTGGGTAAAGTTTTCTAATCCATACGTCTGGCAAACCATTTGCCTGAATTGTAGGTTGCTCCTTTTCAACTGAAGTTGGATTGGGATTAAAAACGTAAATTCCAAATCCATAACCAAAACCATTTCCTGCCGGTATCCACAGTTTTCCATTTTTATCGGCTTCTAAAGTTAATTTGTAACACCATTCATCTGGAATGGTTGTAAATTGAGGGACATCGTATCTGAACCAGTTTTTCTCTGTATCGAATTTATATAAACTGCAAGTATGAGTTCCAGTTACCCAGACATTATCTGAGCTGTCAATGCACATTTTATAATTGGACAAATTGCCACCTGCAAAATCAATTTTTTCTATATCCCAAATATAGTCATAGCTATATAAACTATCTCCATCAATTACATACATAGTGCAGGTATGATTAAGCAGATATACTCTGTTTTTTGAATCAATTACCATTCGGTTGAAATAACCAAATCCATTTGGAAAATCATAAGAAGCAATTTTTTTTGTTACTTTTTCATTTTCAATCAAATATAAAGAATCAATTATTGAGCACCAAACCCTGTTATGATTATCAACTGCTAAGTCGATTCCAGCATCTTTTATTCTTCTTAGTTCAATACAATAAACTGATTCAAATACTCCTTCTTTCAGTTTACATACATTTTTAAATTCATTTCTAGTTTCTGGGTCTTTATAATTTATAATAGCCCATATATTATTATTTTTATCAAAAATTAAATTAGTAGCACTGCTAATTTTATAGTATTTATCTTGATTCCTATTATAGATTTTATCATAAATCATTATTGTGTCTTGTTGTATATTAAGAATACTGCTTTGAGATGAATAGCACCAGATATTACCATTTCTATCATAAATTAGTGAAGATAAAGCAAAATTATCAAAATATAAATTATATAAAGAATCATTTTTAAATCTTTTCCAAATATCATCTCTTGTTACAAAAGACCAATCTTTATAAGAATAATTATATATAAGAAATAAAGAACTGCAATAATTTTCTCTTAGAATTATTATTGAGTCATTTCTAATAACCAAACCAGAGCAAAAATTTGTATGCTCATTAGCAGTTGAATCGTGATATAGAAAATCTTCTTTATACATCAGCTCCCATGTTTGAGGAAATAGTTCACTAGAAAATAAGATAAAGAAAAGTATGATTATTTTTTTCATAGTAGCTCCGCTTTAATTGTTAATTGTTAATTATTAATTATTAATGGTTTTTGTTTACTGGTTATTGAGTTATTATTTTGGGACATTGAGCTTGTCGAAATGACTAGCAATTCAATAACACACCCAGACATGCTTTAAGCGAAGTTGATGGTATGACTGAATAAGATAAAGTAGGAAACAGGCATGCCTGTTTCCTACTTAACACTAAAATTTTCAAAAGAAAATAAAATCTATAGTTACTCTTCTTCGCAATTCCATTTACAAGGATAGGGACAAGGGGGGCCTAGCTGGTATCCATTTTTATACATTAGTAAAACAGGTTCTTCTGTATCGGAAGTACTCCAACAAAAATAAATTATACTATGGCAGGTTCTTAAATTCCCATCATCACATATTCTCATTACCCAAATATAATCATAAGGGTCAGGATCTTCTGGCTGTGGTTTTTCAAATTTAGTATAATCCTTTTTTTCCCAACCATCATAACAAAATGCGTTATTAACTGTTAACAAACATAATGTTCCATCTGGACATTCTGGAATATAGTCTGGATTACCTGGAAATAAACTACCTATTTCTGGACTTTGCGCAATCTCTTTTAATATTTGGTCAGTAAGTGTTTCTTTATTATTTTCATAAACATCTTGATCACAGGGTGGATATACAATGATTTCTTGCAAAGAAAATCCCTCATAACCTCCTATTTCTCCATAGCAAAATAAATAGCCAATTTGACATCCATTGAAAGTTGTTGTCTTCCAATCAGATTGGGCATACCCCGGTGGGCATGCCTTCACTACCACCACATTAGCAAATACTATTGCTAAAGCCGCAAATAGAAGAAAAATTTTCTTCATAATTAAATATTCCTTATTTTTGTAAAACATTTGTTATTTAATGTCATCCTCCGTTTTTGAAAGTCTGGAAACTAACGGCGGAGGATGTTTTTTTATTATTTATCTTGTGTTTCCGCCTAACTTTGCAAGTTTTTGTTTTCATTTAGGGAAACAAACTAAATAAAAGCCAAAACTTACTCACTTAAGCCAAGATATTTTTTCTCTATTTTTTTTCAATTAAAACACTATTACAATTTATAAAATATTTAAATAATTTCCAAACAAAATCTTATTTTTTTTTTTTTTTGAAAAAAATATTTGTGAATATATATCTTGAGAGGAATATATTTTAACTTTATTTTTAGCTGCTAAAATAGATTGGTAGTGGTTTTTTAAGTTTGAATAAAACAAAAGAATTGCAAAAAAGTAGATTTTTTCAGTCATACAAGGAACAAGTTGTTTGCATGACTTTACATTATGTATCAAATTTTCATTTCTTTATCCCGATAGGGATTGAATATTTGTAACATACAAGCTACTTTTCTGCTGTTATCCCGTAGGGATTAAATAGTAATATTGTATATATAATCCCTATCGGGATAAGAACAGGAGTGGCTTTCTCTTGTTACAAATATATAATCCCTATCGGGATATTTTTTTAGATGGACTCCACTTAGAAAAGTGAAGTCCATCTTTTTTTTGCAGATGTGCTACAGAGGTATATCTTTTTTAATTTCTTTTGTCTTTGAACCGTGATTAATCTGATTTAATGATTACCTGATAATTTTTTTCTTTATTAATCAAGAAATCCTTTAATCTTTCTAATCAAGGTTCTGACTTTTTTTGTCATGCTATCAGTTTGCTGTTCGTATGACTTTGTTTTCTTTTACTTTCGTAAAGTTTCTTGAACTTTGCAAAAGTTTTAGCGGTTACAACAACTTGTGAGATTCCTCACTTCGTATCGGAATGACAGCTATTTTCTTGTCATGCGAACAGTTTGCTGCTCGTATGACTTTTAATGTTACTTTTGTAAAGTTTCTTGAACTTTGCGAAAGTTTGATAATCTTAAAAATATAAAATATTATTGCGGTCCCGAGAGGACTCGAACCTACCTTCTTTTTACTCAATAGTAAATTATATTAACTTAAAACATTTTAAATAAAATGATATGCAAAGTTAATTCTATTCTATGATTATGATGTTTTTCCTTATTTCCATAACATTAACTAATTAGTAAATACTTTAAATTAATTAAATGTATTTTACACATATTTAAGCTATATTTAAGCTAATATTTAAGCTAATATTTGGTTTGTATGTTTGTTTTTTGTATATTTGAGAAATATAGAATGAAACTATTTTATAAGTATTATTCTATTGATAATTATTTTAAACAAATAGCAGAAACGAACAAAATGAACTTAAGATTTTTTGTAAAAAATAAGAATCAGCTATATATTACGATTACTGGCATAAGGAAATATAAGCAACTTGCTTTATACACTCAAATAAATATTGAAAAGCAATATTTTGATGTAGATAAGCAGCAAGTTAGAAAAAATCATAATAACTTTTTTAAGCTAAATGCTTATTTAATCAATTACAAGACTAAAATTGAAAATTGGTTTTTGGAATTTTTAGACGTGCATCCAAAATTTGAATATGATTATTTCACTGCGGAGCTTAAAAATTTCCTAAGCAATGCCGATGACAAAAGTTTCTTTTCTGTTTATGACGATTACGTAAGTTACAAAAAGAATATAGTTGCTTCCTCAACACTACAAAATTACAATAGTTTACGTTATCATTTATTTGAGTTTCAAAAAGCAACAAAATACATTCTAAATTTCGACACCATTAATTTTGATTTTTTTACCAAATTTCAAGTTTATTGCGTCAGCCAAAATTTAACCGATAATTATACAAAAAAATTAATTAAAACACTATCGGCATTTATGAATTATTGCAACGAAAAGGAATTGTGTAAAACTGAAAAATATAAAAAGTTTGCAGCTAAAATTAAAGTTGATGACTCAACTTCTTCAACTATAACCTATGAAGAATTTTTGATAATTGAAAATAGCAAACCTTCGAATAAAACACTTGAAAAGGTGCGAGATGTATTTGTGTTTTTATGCTATTGTGGTTTTCGTATAGGTGAAATTAGAAATATAAAAGAAGAATTAACCGAGAAAATTCCTAACAGTCAATTTTATACTACCAGGTTATTTCAAGAGAAAACTAGCAAAATAATAACACCATTAATTTACGTAAAAGCATATAAAATATTAGTTCGTTACAACTATTTTATTGACTTTATGAGCGATCAAAAAATTAACGAATATTTAAAAGAACTGGCGAAGGAGCTTAACCTTGACCGTAATATAATGATAATGACGAAAATCGGTGGTGTAACAACTACTGAAGTAAAAAAAATTTATGAAGCAATTTCAACTAAGTTGGGCAGAAGTTTTCACACTACATACAAAAAAATTAATAATGTTAGCAATGACATTATCAGCCAAAACACTGGACACACTTCCGATAAAATGATTAATCATTATGACAAACGAAGCCAATTAGAAAAGGACATTTCTGTTTTACAAGGTTTGGAATTATTCCAAAATTAACGTCATATCTTTGATTTAAGCAACGTTTATCATTTATTTGATATAAGTATTGAGTAAATTTTATAATTAAAATATAAGGAGCATTATGAAAGCAGCAAAGCAAAGGAAACCAAAGACGAAACAATATTCAAGTGAAATGATGTCAAATATTAGACGTGAGCCAGAATCTGCCCCACGTCAAAAAACTCCTTCTTTTGTAGAATCTACATCAAAACTAACTGGTAAAAGTCCAACTATAATAAGAGAAGAAATTGAAATTTCCAAAAACTTAACACCAGAGGTTAAGGAAATTCCATTCATTCCATACCTAAACAAATATAATAAAAAATACCGATAAAATAAAGCTATTCTATTTTAAGCATATTTTTAAGTATTTTATCAATACTAACTAATTTCCATTTTTTGTATATATTCCATTCATTCCATACCAACATATTGATTACAGAAAAAAAATATATTATACTGACATAATTCTATGTTATATGCTAATATCATTCAATATTGCAGATGACAAACATACATTTTAATTGTTACAACTATATGAAATTTAGTTGCTTATAAAAATCGACTATTATACTAATTCCATAATTTCCCAAACTGAAATTATATATTCACCTAAGATTTTTCACCTTATCATTATGCAAACATTAAAAATATTTTACTATAATAATCTATTTGTTAATTTTTTATTTTGTAATTTCGTTCTAATTAAAATTGTATAACATTATAGAGAGTTTCCAATATGATAGAATCAAAACAAATTAACGATGCACTACCTAATAATTTAATTAAGGGCGATGCAGAGCTTGGTGCATTACTTGGTATATCAATCGTTACGATTAATCGGTTGAAACGAAAAAACAAGCTACCATACTATAAGTGCGGTGCAAAATACCTTTATTGCCTTGCCGATGTTTTGAATAGTATGAAGAACCAAGACTATGAAAAATTAACGTCATCTACTAATTGAGGTGTTGCTATGGAGAAGAATATTTTGGAGAGGTTGCTGAGCAAAGCAACCTCCCTTGAAAAGCATTTTTTGGATACACAAAATTACTATTTTATCCTGTATCTACAAAATAAAAAGGTGGTGAAATGGTAGATGATAGTAATAAAAAAGAAGATACAATTAACGAATTTGAGATATATAACAATCTTGAAAAAATGTTTAGACGATATGAACTATCCTATATTCAATTTGATCTTAATTTTTTTAATAGCAAGGAATATAAATCAATCTTTTATAATTTTGGAGATAAAGGCATTGGATTTTATTTTAGGTTATACAAAGAATTATTCTCCAGTAATAACGAAATAAAATATGATATTAATCAACTTATTAATTTTAAGATTATTAAAAAAAATGAAGTTGGTTTGTTAAATTATATAATTAAATTAGATCTTTTTTCTGTTAATGCTGCTAATATTTTATATTCTAAAATGCTATTCGAGAATCTTTATATTATGAAAAAACAAGTTGCTGCAAGGGAGATTAATAGGTTAAATGGAAACAAATTAAATATTAAATATACTCTTAAATCGTGTTTTGAAATATTAAAACAATATCAGGAAGAAGGCAATTTTATTGTATTAACAGGTAAAGATAAAGATACAGGCGAAATATGTAATAAGTATGTCTGCCCTAGCGATTATTTTGAAGGTAAGCCAAAGGTAAATTTATTAACTGGTGAGGTAGGAGCTAAGACTTCCAATAATCTATTAACTGGAACGATAGAAAATAATGATATAGATCCAAATATTGTTATTAAAGGAAAACTAAAAATTGACAAGCATCTTGCTGAAAATTGTTCAAATAAATACGAAAATGGAGACGAATATGATAGAGAATTTTAATTTTATCAAGACGAATTTATAAAAGTGTGTGATGTTTTTTCGTTTAGTTTAAACTAAATAAATTGTTTTTTTTCATTTTTTTTGAAAAATTTGAAATTTTTTTTTAAATTTTAATTATAACTAATTGAAAAATAACAAAGTTTTTTTATCGCGATGACATCAAGTAAAGTAAAGTAAACAGTAGCGAACAGTAGCGAAGGGAAGCGAACTAAAAAAAAAAAAAGTTCTTAAGATCTCTCTGACAATTTTCAGAAATACTAAACAACTTAAATAATATATTTATCATATATTTACGAAAGGTTACTAAATGAACTAATACACTAAACTACAAGGCAGACTTGAATTCTGTATATTTTAAAAGACTTACGTTATCTAAAAAAAAAAGAATTATTTTTAAATCTAATTGAAAGGAAATTAGAAAAATGATTACAGAAAAAAAAGATTATATTGACGAATGCATCCAATTTGCAAAAAGGCAAGCAAACAATAAACAAAAATACTCAAAAAACAAACAGAAACGGGCTTACATCCAATTTTTAATGCCGAAGGCATATAAAAAGACGTCTAAGCAAAAACAAGACGATTTATTAGCTTAATTTATAATATTTGTTAAATTAAATGAAAGTTAAATATTATGAATCATAATGAAATAGCAAAACGAAGGCGGTTGAATTCCTTGAAAGATGTCAAAAGGTATTTAGCAACAAAGATTTATGAATTTGAAAACAATATAATTAGCGAGAAAGATTTAAGATGTTTTTCTTATTCATTAAATATTTTGGGTAACCTAATAAAAGATAGCAATATTGAAATTAGACTTGAAAAGTTAGAACATCAACAAGTTTCAAGTGAGTTCGACATTCCAAAAACAGAAAAGCAATTAGCAGCTTATAAAGAATTTGTTAGAACTATGAATGGAGAAGAAGAAAATGAATAATGACCTCAAATTAGAAACCACAGCCGATTGCGAAGAATTTAATCGGTATATCATTAATCAAATATTGAGTAAAGAAGTAGCCCCAGCCGCAGGCGAAACGTTGCTAAAACTTTGCAAAAACCAGATGGAACTTTTGGCAAAGCTAAAAAACGAACAAAACAATATAGAATTTTTTACTTAGTAAATAATAATAGTGTTGGGAGCATATATTCCAACACTATATTAAATAATATTATAATTATAATTTAGCTATACCTTCATTTCGTTATTAAACATACCTAAAAAATTATCTCTTTAACATTCTTAACAGCAAAGAAAAATGGTTAAAAATAACCAAATTTGAGATGTTTTGATTTTTTATGCTATAATTAAGCTAAACAAAAATTTACAATGTCATAACTTATTGATATATAAGAATAAAAAAAATAAGAGTGCGGTCCCGAGAGGACTCGAACCTCCGACACCCAGTTTAGGAAACTGGTGTTCTATCCTGCTGAACTACGGAACCGTTAAAAATTAATTGATTGTATCATTACCACGAAGCAAATACCTGCTTCCCGGATTCATCATATATGTATTGAATACTGAATTCGCCACAAAAAGCTTAACCTGTTGGGTATCAATTTGTTGAAAACCCATTAAAGAAGAGCGGTCAATTAGCATTTCGATATTTTCATTTGAAATAATACCGAGTGCTTTCATTGAAATTAGTTCTCCCCATGCATCTTTCGTAAAAATTTCTTTTTCAGTATCGTGCAAAACCCTGAAAGATTCCTGATTTGAAGTTTCGGGAACTGGAAATAATCTTTCTGTAATTTCAGATTTATCTATAAGCCAGCTAAGTGCAGTAGAAATCTCAGAATTTGAATAGCCCTTGCTTTGTAAGTCTTCTATATTCAAATCATTCAAAGATTTATTTTGTCTGACCTGCTGTATCACGTAAACTATTATCTCTATAATTTTTTCGTACATAAAATTTTCCATAATCATTTTTCTCAACATTATAACGAATGATTAATAATTTTAATGTATTTGCTTTCAATCTCGTTCATATTTTTCCGTTCTTCTGAACTTGCATCGTCTAAACCGCAGAGATGCAGCGTAGCATGCGCAGCATATCTCATCAATTCATCTCTTAAAGGGACATCATATTCTAACGCCTGCTTTTTAGCTATATCAATTGAAATATATGCTTCACCATCTATTTCGTCATTATCGGCTAACGAAAAACAAATAACATCAGTAGGATAATTATGATTCAAAAACTCTTTGTTTATCCTCTTTATTTCTTTATTTTCGACAATAATGAGAGATAATTGAGCATCTTTATGTCCAAAATCAGAAAAAATTGAACTAACAATAGCTTTTATCCTTTTCCTTGGAATTCGTTTATAATGCGAAGTATTTATAATATTTATATTTAATGCCATAATTAACTGAAAATACTTTCTGTCAGTGAAAGTTGCATCGCAGCAAGAAGTACTGAAGGGTCTAAAGTATTGAAGTCTGAATTTAATATATGCTTGTTTATATTAGAAAACAAAGAACAGGTACAGTTTTTTCCAATAATTAAACTTGAAAGCACTTCATCTTTTTGATTTATAAAAATTACTTCTTCCGGTTCGAAAATCATATAATTTGTGCAATTATGCAGTTCGAAATAGCCGTGATTAGTTTGCACAGAAATGAGAGTGCCAACAGAATCGCCACCGAGCTTAACTTCATTGAAAATTGTAAATGAAAGTGCCTGGTGCGTTTTTGGATTGCTCAAACGCAAGGAAAATGAATTTTCAATTTCCTGGGCTTGAGCTTCCAATACTTCTTCAATTTTTTTTACGTCTTCTTTATTAAAAAAAAAGCTCATTCTTCTTTTAAAATTTGTGATTAATTAAATCTAAATCTTCAATCATATCAATACATTTCGAATGGTCGCAACAATTATGCTCTACCTTGGCGTATTGAATTTTTCCATTTTTTCTATACTGTTCTAATTCAGTGAAAGTAAGTTGTTTAAAGGCACCGGAAGAAGTAACATTAAGGTAAACGATATTTTTAAAAATATCAATTTTACATAAAACAGCTTCTCCTAATGCATCTAAATTCACAATCGAATTTATTGGTGGAAATTTTTTAAATGCTTCTATATAGGTATCATACTCATAAAGCAGGCAGCATTTTAATCTACCGCAAAAGCCACTTAACTTAGCAATATTATTAGATAATTGCTGAGTTTTAGCATGGTCTAATGTTACATGATTAAAATCGTTAGCAAAACAAGAGCAGCAAATTGGTCTTCCGCAAGAGCCGATTCCATCAATTCGTTTTGCTTCTTCCCGGTTACTAATCTGCCTTAACTCAATTCGGGTTTTAAAATTCCGGGCTAATTCCTTTACTAGCTCGCGGAAATCAATGCGTTGAGGTGCTGTAAAGTAAATTGTAAGACGCTGGCGGTCATATTGCCATTCTGCTTCTATTACTTTCATATCAAAGGAATTATGTTTAACAAATTCCTTTGTCTTTTCGATTACATATACCTCTTCCGACCTGTTGCGATTGAATTTTTCAAGGTCTTCTGCATTGGCTAATCTAATAACTGAATGCTCTACCTTTTCATTCTTATAAATGCTCTTTAATTTTGATAAAGTTTCTTCACCAAACGAATTTATGTATCCAAGGTCAATACCATTTTCTACTTCTATAACCACATAGTCCGGCTTTGTTATTACTACACCGTAATCATTTCTGTAAACTGCCTTCCTTTTGCACTTAAATATTACTTCAACGTAATCTGGTATTGACTCAAATTCTTGGTTTAATAAATATAAATCTTTTATTTCATTTTTTACAACTATACTGGTCTTTTCTTCTATTTCAATGATTGCTGTGCCGTTTTGTCCGTTTGTTTTTTTCTTATTGCTAAATGTAATTGGTGCGTCTGTCTTAATTTCTTTCAACGTTGTAAGATTGTGTTTATCAAAATGTGAGAACTTTGTATTATCATTGTTCATAAATTACCTTAAAATACATAAATTTTCATTGTAGCATCATTTTATTTTATTAAAATAATAAAATTTCCCGAAGTTTCAGAAATAAATTTAAAAAAATTAACTGATTTTGCACATTTTTATTTACCTGAACTATTGCTTTTTCAAATAGTGAAATTGCAAGTGACAAGTCTTTTTTCCCAAATTTATTTGCGAAACTTTGCAAATCGTCCTTCTGGTCTATGTTTACTATATGGCTTATATTCCCCGTCAGTGATATAGTGCTGGCGTCCCGAAGCCATACTAAAATATGTAATAAAACTGCAATATACTTTTTCTTATCTTTGCTATTTAAAATTTTATCAATGCTGTTCATTAAATCAAATCTAAAAACATTCTTTTTTAATGTTGCCCGAAGAAGTTCAACTGAATCTTTCCTTAATTTCTTTACGTCTTCATTTAAAAACTCAAGGGCAGATTGATATGAACCTTGGGCAAAACAGGCAAAAAGCTTTGCATCTGCTTCTGTTATACTATGCTTGGCTATCAATAACTGTTCCAATTCTTCATGGGCAAGCGGCTGAAAATGTATTTGCTGGCAGCGAGATAAAATAGTTGGTAAAATCTGGTCCTGCCGCGATGTTATTAATATGATTGTTACTCCTTCGCTTGGCTCTTCCAATGTCTTTAAAAATGAATTGGCAGATTCCTTTGTTAGCTCATCTGCACGAAGAACTATAATTACTCTGCGACCTGCCTGCATTGCCGACATTGATAAATTCTTTTTTAACTCGCGGATTGATGCTATCTTTATTTGGTTTGCATTGGAAATGGCTATTTTGTGATAATAATCTGATGCTTTTTGCTTGAATTGAGTTTGTATTTCTTCAATTTGTTCGTCAGATAGTTTTGAAAAAGAGCTATCGCTTTTGCTGTCTGTCGATTTTCCGGCTGGCAAAGAATGAATAAAAATTAAATTCGGATGCTGGAAATGAACGAACTGCTTGCAGCTATCACATTTGCCGCAGGCAGAAATAGTTCCATTATCATTAGTAGGGGAGAGGCAATTAAGTGTTTTTGCAAATTCGATTGCAACTGCTTCCTTTCCTACTCCATCATTTCCCCAGAAACAATATGAGTTTGCAACGCGATTTTCCCTAATTGCCCTTTGCAAAATATTTTTTACTCGTTGTTGCCCAGCTATCTCTTCCCAAGCCATAATTAACTCAAAAATAAAAAAACAGATTTCACAAACTTAATAAAATATAATTAATCAAAAAAAATAAATAATTTAATTTTTTTCTTTTTTTTAATCTATTTTTTTAATAAAAAATCATTTGAAAATTTCAGAACTACTAACGCATAGTAGTTCGTTATTTCGCTGTTTTTGTCATTTCGAATCTCCCAATAAAGCAAGTGCTTTATTATAATGGAGATGACATCAATTTCAACTGTCATTCTGAACGAAGTGAAGAATCCAGAAAATTTTTTTAACCACTACTCTC
>CAZCLJ010000066.1:0-18284 GCA_964499465.1 uncultured Hyphomicrobiales bacterium | reverse complement strand
CTTTTCTTCCATGGCAATTTAAAACTCTTTTCACAAGAAAGCCAGTAGAACCTTATTTTAATCTTGAAAGTAAGAAGGAGACTTTTGAAGAACAATATGAAGTATTTTCACAATTTATTAATCAAATTGAATATGTTTTTAATTATTGTTATGCATTATTAGAGTACAATAGCTACGAAGAATCAAATTATTTCATTTTTAGAATTTTTAGTATATGTAGCAAAGATTATTTACGGAATCTTGATTATTCAAAATTTATAAATAATGACTTACCATATTATCTGCTAATGTTTTTTATTTCAATATTAATCAAAACAGATAGAACAAATATTAATAATGAAGTGTTAATAAAAAAGTTAGTTAATTATAAGATTGAGGATTTCAATTTTAAAAAACAATATATCATAGAATATTTCTTTAATCATAAATATTATTCAGCATATTCAAAAATATTTATTAATCAAGACCCATTTTATAAAAGATTTACTGATTTACAAAAACTAATTCCAATAATTACAGAAGAAGATATAATGTCAGCTGATGCTTATATTACTTTATTTAATTCATTTTCAAGAGAAAATAAATATTGGAGCGGTTATTCTTTTAATAATATAGCTTTAAAAATTATTTATGAGAAATATTTTGATTACACTAATAATGCAAATGATGCTCAAAATAATTTAGATATGATTGAAAACTATTTTGATTTCTTACGATTACCGGACACTAACGGTTTTAGCTATATAATGAAATTTTTAGAGAGTAAATTTAAAATTAAATTTAAAACTGAATTTTGAAACAATAAACCGAAAAATTAACAATTAACAATTAACAATTAACAATTATTATGATACTCAACACCGGCGTAGATATAATAGAAGTAGAACGTATTAAGGAAGTGCTTGAAAAATTTGGAGAGCGTTTCCAAAAGCGGATTTACACTCAAACAGAAATAGATTATTGCGAATCTTATAAGGATACAAAGTATGTGCATTATGCCGCACGCTTTGCAGCTAAAGAGGCATTCAGCAAAGCAATAGGAACGGGAATTACACAGGGCTTTAAATTTAACGAAATAGGCATCCGAAATGAAAAGTCCGGTATGCCAGTATTAGAATTGACAGGTGATTTAGCTGAAAAATGGAGTAAATACAAAGTTCACATTTCTCTTTCTCATACAAAAGAAAATGCAATCGCATTTGTAGTAATGGAAGAAATTTAATGGCAGTCGGCTATCAGCAATCGGCTATCGGCTGTAGGCAGTCAGTAAAAATAATAATAACTCAACTTTCCTAGTTGTCATAAGTGTCTGTAATATAAGAATAATATAAAAATGAATAAAAGTGTTAAAAAGTCAATAAATACACCTCCCCTGTCCCCTCCTTGTTAGGAGGGGAACGCTAATACACAGAACTGTTCTTATTCCCCTCCTAATAAGGAGGGGCAGGGGAGGTGTTAAAAGGTTCTATTAATAAATATAGTATTTTTTAGGTTTAAAGAATATAATCTTATTTATAATGCCCTACTAATCTATATTTTCTTTATTTTATCATCTAGGAAAGTTGAGATAATAACTAATGACCAATAAAATTTTTAAGATGGATTCTGACATCCGTCAGAATGACTACCATTTCAGTCAAACGAACAACTGTATTTTTCGCATTACTTTCTTTTAGTTCTTGTCATGCTATCAACTTGTTGATAGTATGACTTTGCGAAAATTCTAACTCTAATCCTTCTAATCTTTCTAAACTTTCTTAAACTCAACAATAAATTGTGTTCCCGGATTTTGCTCATCTTTAAAAAGATATGAAGGCGATTCCACCTTTACTGAACCACCAAACTTTTTAATAATATTATTTACAATAGATAGACCAAGACCGCTTCCTTCAATTCCCATTTTTTTTGAAATAGAAGAGCGATAGAAATCGTTAAATATTTTATCAATATCTTTCTTTGGAATTCCAATTCCATTGTCGGCAATTATAATTTTTAAAACATTATGATGCTCGGTGATTTTTACTTCTACATTACCATTTTGATTTGTATATTTAAAAGCATTTGAAATAAGGTTTGCCAGAGCTAATTTTAGCAATTTCGGTTCACTTTTAATTGTAAAAGGACCTTTTTGTTCGCATACCAAATCTATATTAATATTTTTTGATTTGAAAAGCACCATTGTATCCGCAAAAATATCATGAAAAAGCTCGCATAAGCTAACATCTTGAAATTCTTCCATTTCGGTTTGCAATTTAAGCTGCGAAATGTTCAAAATATCATTAATGGTATTGACAGCAGCGGAAAGCCGTGTTTTAGAGCGTTCAAGCGGTTTCTTTTGCTCATCACGAATTTCACCAAGATTACCTTCCAAAATCATATTTAAATAAGTCAGAGCAGCAGCTATTGGAGTCTTTAAATCGTGAACAATTGACATAACATATTGAGATTTTTCTTTTTCTGCGTTTTCTAAATTTTTATAGGCATCTGTCAAAAGACGTTCCCGAATATATAATTGCTTCGCTATTGAATTTGTCAGATAAATGCAAATAGAAAGTGTTAGGGTTAAAAATAAATAAAAAATTAAAATATAAGCAATGTTATCATAGAGTGTTTCTGGCAACAAACCAATTATTGAAAATTGAGGAATATAATCATAATAGCTTAATATAGATAAACTTGCCTGAACCAGAATAACAACAGCCAGAATCAATCCAATCACAGTTCCGGGGAGCAATAAACTGCCAATAATAATATGGAAAATCAGAAAAGCATTTATAGGTGATTCCACTCCACCAGTAAAATATATTAAAAATATTAACGCACAGAAATCGAAACAAATCTGCATTAAAGAAAAATGTAAACTGTGAAACTTAAGATTTTTTAATTTTATATTTGGAGCAGCTATCCATATTTTATGAAAAATAATATTGTAAATCAAAATTGTAAAGGAAATAATCCACAATGGTATTTCATAAAAATCTATTTTTGGGAAAAAGCTTTCAATAGCATCAATAAATAAACACATAGAAATTAGCATCACAACTGCGCCATACCGAAGCAGTATCAACCAACGATTACGCTGACGGATATCAATCCAGAACTGGTCATATTTCACCCTTTCGGGAGTTAATGAAAAAAAACTCTCTTTATTCATAAATTAAATTCCCAATGCTTGAAAAACAAAAGTAAAAATAGAATCGAAAAGAATAATTAAGAAAATCCCCGTAACAACTGATGCAGTGGTAAACTTACCAACGCTTTCAGCACCTCCACGGACTTGCATACCCCTAAAACAACCAACGGCAGCAATCCCAAAACCAAATATTAAACTTTTAATAATTCCCGTTAAAATATCACTGATTCCAACTGCAATTTGCAACTGATTTAAATAACCTGAAATTGTTACATCTAAAATTGAAATTGCAGCAATAAGTCCTCCAAGGACACCAGCGATGTCAGCAATTATTGTTAATATCGGCATTGCAAGTAAAACCCCAAGGACCCTTGGCATTACAAGGAAATTCGTAATATTAAATCCCATTGAACGCAAAGCATCTATTTCTTCAGAAACCTTCATAGTTCCGATTTCAGCAGCAAAAGCAGAGCCGGAACGCCCTGCAACAAGTATTGCAGTCATAAGTGGTGCAAGTTCGCGGGTAATTGAAATTCCAATTAGATTTGCTATGTAAATGTCGGCTCCAAACTGTTTTAATTGAACTGCTCCCTGATAGCCGGTAATAAGTCCGATTAAAAATATTATTAGTATTACGATTGGAAGTGCTGCTGCTCCAGCCCGAATAAAATGATAAGGGAAATCTTTCCATCTGACTTGCAGTGGAAAAATCATTATTGAAATAAATTTAATAATCAAATCACCAAAAAACTCAACAAAATGGTAGCTGTCTTCTAATACTGCCTTTGTCCTTTTTCCAATTTCTTCAATAAAACTCTTAAATTGAGATTCCTTTTTTTCAATTTCATCAATTTTTTTGTTGGTTAAGCCATTTGTAAGAATGTCAATCATATTCTGAATTTCTTCAGTTTGATTTATTCTTTCTAACTGAATGTTTTTTTCATTGCAATACTCTGTAAATTTTAAAAATACAGCAGCGAGAAAAGAATCATATTCTTTGATGTTTGAAAAATCAAGTAAAACAGAACTCACATTTTCTATTTGCTTGAAAAAAGATTTAAAGTCTTTATAACTAGGTGCATCTTTGAGAGTAAAAGTTCCATTTAAAGAAATTTTAGCTTCCTTGCTATTTCTAATTATTTCAATATTTGTTTTTTCAAAATTCGACATAATATTTTAATAAATAAATATTAACAATACAAATATACAATAAAAAGAAAATTAAACAGAAATAAAAACGTCATATTTTTATTTAAACAGAAAAGGAAGCGTAAATGAGTGATATCAAAGGCAAAATTCTATGGATTGATGACGAAATAGAATTACTGCGTCCCCATATCCTTTTATTGCAACAACGTGGATATGAAGTAGATACAGCAATGAATGGCGAAGATGCTATTGAACTTGTTAGGAAAAAGCACTTTGATTTGATTTTCCTTGACGAAATGATGGTTGGAATGAGTGGAATAGAAACACTGCCACTACTTAAAGATATTGACCCTTCTACTCCCGTTGTAATGGTTACCAAAAACGAAGCAGAAAGCTTGATGGATGATGCAATTGGGAAAAAAATTGATGACTACTTAACAAAACCAGTTAATCCAGCACAGATTTTAGCCGCCTGTAAAAAATTCTTAGAAACAAAGACAATAGAGCAAGACAAACTCACACAAGATTACTTTAAGGGCTTTAATGAAATTACCCAAAAACTTTACGAGCCATTGGAATGGAACGACTGGAAAGATTTATATTTAAAATTAGTCAACTGGTCAATCGAACTTGACAGATACCCTGATTTGGGATTTTACGAAACCTTGCAGAACCAGTGGCGGGAATGTAACGCAGAATTTTCCAAGTTCATAGAAAATAATTATAAAGACTGGCTCAATGCTTTTCCAGACGAATCTGTCCATCCAACACTTTCGCCTCAGGTAGCTGAAAAATATTTACTCCCTCTTTTAAAAAATGATAAGCCGACTTTCTTTTTCGTCGTTGATTGTATGCGGGTTGACCAGTGGCTAATTATGGAAAAACTGCTTGCACCGTTTTATTCCTTCAAACGAGATTATTACTGCTCAATTTTGCCAACTGCAACTCCTTACGCCAGAAATTCTATTTTCAGCGGGCTTTTTCCAATAGATATTCAAAAGTATTATCCTCAGTGGTGGGCTAAGGAATTGAATTCTGAAGACCATAAATTAAATGCTTATGAAAAAGAACTGATGGATGAGCAGCTAAAAAGAAGAAATATCAAGTTAAAAAATATCCACCAGTACATAAAAATTCACGAAACTGAATTTGGTAAGAAAATTGAAGCGGACATAATGAAATTTGCAAAAAATCATCTTACTTCAATTGTGCTAAATGCCGTTGATATGATAGCTCACTCACGCTCCGATTATGCAATATTAAAGGAAATTGCACCAGACGAAGCAGCTTATCGCAGTTTAACTCAATCATGGTTTCAGCACTCAAGTTTCTTTGGAATGCTTCGCGCTTTAGCAAATGTAAAAGATGTTCAAATCGTTATAACGACAGACCACGGCTCAGTGCGCTGCCTGCGCGGTGTCAAAGTCCTTGGCGACAAAGAAACTACAACCTGTTTAAGATATAAATTCGGAAAAAACGTAAAAGCAGACGCAAGACATGCAATGCAAATACCAGACCCGGCTTATTTCAAATTACCAAATCTCGGTATTACTGTTAATAATATCATTGCTAAAGAAGATTACTATTTTGTTTATCCAACGGATTATCACTACTTCGTGCAGCGTTACCGCGACAGTTTCCAGCATGGAGGTATTTCTATGGAAGAAATGATTATTCCGGTTGTTACTTTGAAACCAAGATAATTAATTTTTATTAATGAATTTTTTTCTATATTTGTAAATGGAAAAAGAAACATTTATATCGAACAATGAAAATCAAACTGTTGAACTTGGCTACAGTTTTGCAAAAAAGCTAAAGCCGGGCGATACAGTTGCATTTTTTGGCACTCTTGGTACCGGAAAGACCCAATTTATTAAAGGTATTTGCGATTTTTTTGATGTTGAAGAAATCGTTGTTAGTCCTACTTTTAATATAATGAATCAGTATAAAGGACAAATTGATGGCGATGATGTCATTATTTATCATATTGATTTATATAGAATAAAAAAACTTTCTGAACTTGATGAAATCGGATTTAAGGAATGTGTTTATTCCAATAATTCTGTTAAATTAATTGAATGGGCTGAAAAAGCAAATGGCGATTTACCGGCTGAAAGCTATATCGTCCAAATTGATTTCAACCCAAAAGATGAAAATGAACGTTTTATTTCTGTTTCAAGATTATGAGTTAAATTAGCAAAATGAAAAAGAATATGTTAATATGTTTTTTTTTAATCATCTTGCTTTTTGCCTGCAACAGCAAAAAGCAAGATAATTCAACTCAGAAGAATAGTAGCACTAACTTTCCATCACAGGAAAAAAAAGATAATCATTTAACACTCCAAAATACTCCACGCAGTATCCCTGCCGATACCTCCTTAATTATACATTATGCTTCAATAGCAACTAATATGGGAACATTTGTGATTGCTCTTTACGGTCAAGATGCTCCAAAAACTGTGAATAATTTCATCGGTCTTGCTCGTCAGGGTTATTATAATGGAATATTATTTCACAGAGTTGCACGAAATTTTCTGATACAGGCAGGAGACCCAAATACTAAAAATATTAAAAAAAAGAAAGAATGGGGGCTTGGTGGAAAAAGCTATTTTGGAAAAGAATTTGAAGATGAGCTAAACCCAAATACTCCAAGCTATAAATTAGGTTACATCAAAGGCACCGTTGCAATGGCTAATCGTGGACAAAACACCAATACGAGCCAATTCTTTGTTTGTTTAGATGAAGCAGTAAATTTAGATAATGAATGGACGATTTTTGGAAAAGTAATAAGTGGAATGGAGGTTGTTGAAAATATATCTGCTGTTCAGGTTGAGCCGAGCGAACGCGGCTATTCAGACGGTATCCCACTTAAGCCAATAAAAATAAAATATATCAAAATAAAAAAAGCTAAAATCAGTCAATAGAAAAGTTTAATTAATAAATTTTTAAAAACAATTTTTGAGGATTAAAATGTCAAAAGCATATCGAATGATTGCAATTTTTACTTTCATTGCAATTTTAATCGGAGTAACAAATAACGATTTATTAAGTCAAAAATCAAAACAAGAAACAAAAAAAGGAAAGAAAATGAATCCAGAGTATATTATTTCTGTAAGCCAAGGCGGAAACTCATTAGGAGATATAGTAGTTGAACTTTATCCGGATTTAGCACCAAAGCACTGCCATAATTTCGATAGTTTAGTTGCAATAAAATATTATGATGGAACTGCCTTTCATAGAGTAATACCCGGCTTTATGATTCAGGGCGGCGACCCAAATTCAAAGAACAAACCAAAAGATACCTGGGGTGGTGGCGACCCTTCACAAACTAAAGTGCCAGCAGAATTTAATCCAACTCCCCATAAAAGAGGTATTCTTTCTGCTGCCCGAACTCCAGACCCAAACAGTGCTACATCGCAATTCTTTATCTGCGTTGCCGATGCTCCTCATCTTGATAACAATTACACTGTGTATGGTGGTGTAGTAACGGGTATGGACGTTGTCGATAAAATAGTAAACGTTCCTAAAGATGGTTCTTCTCCTAAAGAAAAAGTAGAAATGAAAATAAGAAAGAAAGCAGCAAAATAGTTTTATTTCTGAATAGCTGTCAGCTATAAGCTAACGGCTGTCAGCAGATAGCTGACAGTTTTATAATTTTTGTAGGTAACAGGCATGCCTGTTACCTATATTTTTTATTTCCTTCTATAATTTATTTTGATATAGAGGTTTAAGAAAATTAAAGTCATACGAAAAACTTGTTTCTCGTATAATTTGAAAATAAAGTTATCAGATGACTCGCAGTCATCTGATAACAGCTGCTCAAAATAAAGTAGAGAACAGACATACCTGTTACCAACATATCGTTCTCTTTCTATTCCCCATGACTGATACGTTCTTTTATAGCCATACGATCAACAAGTTGATAGTATGGCTAAAAGTTCTAAGTATTTTATTTGTATAGAAATAGTTATATAAAATTCAATTAAAAGAATTATTGACTAAGTGAAAATATTTTACAAGTAGCTTCAAAATATAAATTATTTTCTAAAAAAGCAGTAAGAAATTGCCAAAAGCCATACTATCAACTTGTTGATCGTATGGCTGGAAAGAGTATTTCAAAGAACGTATCAGCCCAGCCACTAATCCCCAGCCCCAAAAAAACCTAATCAGCTGTTTTCATTATCTGGATTTGGTCGCGGATTTCGGCGGCTCGCTCAAAATCAAGGTTTCGTGCTGCTTCCTTCATATCTATAAACATTTGCTCAATCAGTTCTTCAAGCTGCTCTTTTGTTAGGAATTTAGTAATAGGTCCTGCAGCCCGCTTGAGCTTTTTCGTCTCCTGTTCTTCGTGACGTTTTATTTTTTGCTGGGAAATGTCTGCAACGGAGGTAGAACTCAAAATATCATCAAGTGATTTGAAAACAGTTTTCGGGTCAATATTATGCTCAATGTTGTATTCCCGTTGCAATTTGCGGCGTCTGTTCGTTTCATTTAAAAAATTGTTCATCGAATTTGTAATTCTGTTAGCATAAAGTATTACAAGCCCCTCAACATTACGTGCAGTCCTCCCAGCAATTTGAAGCAGTGAGCGTTCACTACGCAAAAAGCCCTCCTTGTCGGCATCAAGAATAGCAACAAGCGACACCTCCGGCAGATCCAATCCCTCACGCAAAAGGTTCACCCCGACAAGCACGTCATATTCTCCCACACGCAAAGAGCGGATAATATCAACACGTTCAAGCGTTACAACGTCAGAATGGATATATGCAACTTTTATTTGGAGGTTTTGCAGATAATCGGCTAAATCTTCAGCCATTCGCTTGGTCAGTGTTGTAACAAGCACCCTTTCTTTCTTTTCAGTTCGTTTCCTTATTTCATTGATTAAATCATCAATCTGATTATCAACAGGACGCACACTAACTTCAGGGTCAATAAGCCCAGTAGGTCTAATCACCTGCTCAACAAACACGCCACCACACTGCTCAAGCTCGTAATTAGCAGGAGTAGCACTTACATAAATTACCTGATTGATTAAAGTTTCAAATTCTTCAAAACGCAAAGGACGGTTTTCAAGAGCAGATGGAAGGCGAAAACCATGCTCAACTAATGAAAATTTACGCGACCTGTCCCCTGCATACATTGCTCTCACCTGTGGAACAGAAACGTGACTTTCGTCAATGACTAAAAGGTAATCTTCCGGAAAGAAATCGAAAAGACAAGCCGGACGCTCGCCAAACTGCCTGCCAGAAAGATGCATTGAGTAATTTTCAATTCCAGAGCAATAGCCGACTTCCTTCATCATTTCAATATCATACATAGTGCGCTGCTCCAAGCGTTGTGCTTCAAGCTCTTTGCCCAATTCACGTAGGTCTTTCAAACGGTGATAGAGTTCATCTTTTATTTTAATAATTGCAGAAGCAAGCTGGGATTGAGATGTAACGAAAAGCTTTGCCGGAAAAATCGTAATGGATTCTAATTTTTGTAGCAAACGTCCGCTTCTGAAATCAATATAGCTGATTGTCTCAATTTCATCGCCCAAAAGTTCAATCCGCACTGCTTCAGTATCCTCGTAACCCGGAACAACGTCGATTACGTCTCCCCTAACTCTAAAAGTTCCGCGGGTAAAATCAAAGTCATTTCTTGAGTAATGCAGTTCAGACAGGCGATAAAGCAGTTTTTGACGAGAAATCCGCTGCCCTTCGTGCAAGCACATTAAATGCTCAAGGAAATCCTCTTTTCGCCCAATACTATATATGCAGCTAACGGAAGCAACTACAATCACATCTCGCCTGCCTTCAACCAATGCACTCGTAGCGTGAAGCCGCATCCTGTCAATTTCATCGTTAATAGAAAAATCCTTTTCAATGTATGTATCAGTAGGAGCGAGGTATGCTTCGGGCTGGTAGTAATCATAATAGGAAATGAAGTATTCAACTGCATTATTTGGAAAGAAATTCTTAAATTCGCTGTATAGCTGCGCTGCAAGTGTTTTATTTGGTGAAATTACAAGAGTAGGACGCTGAACTTCCTGAATTACGTTAGAAACTGTAAAAGTTTTTCCGGAGCCGGTTACTCCGAGCAATGTCTGATGTTTATCTCCACGCTGCAAACCCTCCGTCAGTTCCTTGATGGCTTTGGGCTGGTCTCCGGCTGGTTTGTAACTTGATATTAATTCAAAATTTTTCATAAGTAATAAAAAATAATTCAAAATTATCAATTTTTTTCTAAAATATTTTATTTTTAATTGCATTATCAATTTCAGTTTTGTATTTTGGGTTTTTATATAGTAGAAATAAAAAACTTAATTTTAAAATATGATATTTATTAATTAAACAAATAAAGTTATGTTAGATTTAGTATATTTAATACCAATAATTCCATTGCTCGGCTTTCTAATTCTTGGATTATTTGGTAAAGCAATAAAAAATGAAGCAATAATCGGAATCATTGGAAGCGGCACTGTCGGTGTGAGTTTGGTCTTGGCTATTCTCATTTTTTTAGAAATGCTCTCAAATCCAATAAGTGCACCTCATATTGTTACAATTTATAAGTGGTTTGAAGCTGGTGGATTAAACATTTCTATTTCATACCAGATTGACCAGCTTTCGATGCTGTTTACCCTTGTTGTAACAGGAGTTGGTTTCTTAATTCATATATATTCAATAGGTTATATGCACGGCGACAGAAGTTTTTACCGCTTCTTTTCATATATGAACCTTTTTATATTTATGATGCTGAACCTGGTGCTGTCGAGCAATTTCCTTCTAACTTTTCTCGGCTGGGAGGGAGTTGGACTTTGCTCATACTTGCTAATCGGCTTTTGGTATGACAGGAAATTTGAAGGAGTGCGAATTAAATGGACGGGAGATGCAGGCAACAAGGCATTTATAGTAAATCGAATTGGAGATTTCGGATTTTTAATTGCTATGTTTTTGATTTACGTTACGTTCAACTCACTTGATTATACTCAAGTAATGAGTGAAGCTTCTGAAAGTTCAAAGATGCTTTATGGCACTGGTATTATTACTTCAATCACTTTGCTTTTATTGCTCGGCTGCACCGGAAAATCGGCACAACTTCCACTTGCAGTGTGGCTTCCGGACGCTATGGCAGGACCTACGCCAGTTTCGGCATTAATTCACGCTGCTACTATGGTTACTGCTGGAATTTTTCTGGTTGCAAGGTCATCAATACTTTTTGCACTGTCGCCAACTGCTATGGCAGTAGTTGCGGTAGTAGGAGTTGCTACTGCATTTTTTGCCGCAACAATTGGTATTGTCCAAAATGATATAAAGAAAGTGCTGGCATACTCTACCGTAAGCCAGTTGGGATTTATGTTTGCTGCTCTTGGAGTGGGCGCTTTCACAGCCGGCGTTTTTCACGTAATGACCCACGCATTTTTTAAAGGATTGCTTTTCCTTGGAGCAGGTGCTGTAATCCACGGTTTGCACGAAGAGCAAAACATTAAGCGAATGGGAAATCTCCGCAAATATATGCCTAAAACATATCTAACATTTTTCATAGCAACACTTGCAATATCGGGTATTCCTCTATTCAGCGGCTTTTTCTCAAAAGATGAAATCCTTTGGTATAGCTTTGCTAATGGAAATACATTAATGTGGTTAATCCTTGCTGTGTCTGCTTTCTTTACAGCATTTTATATGTTTCGTTTGGTTTATCTTGTATTTTTTGGAAAAGAGCGTTTTGATGCTCATCACGTTCATCCACACGAAGCATCGGCAACGATGACAATTCCATTAATTATACTTGCTGTTTTATCTGCTTTGGGTGGTTTTCTTGGAATACCGGAGATGCTTGGCGGCTGGTTCAGTGAGCATCCAAATTTGGTTCATAACTGGCTTGCACCAGTTTTCCAAAATTCAGAAGAAATTATAAGAAATGCCAATACACACGCTTACCACTCAACTATTATGGAATATTTGCTTATGCTGATTTCCATAGCCATTGCAGTAGGAGGAATTTTGCTTGCAAGAAAATATTATTCTGATGAAAAATGGACAAAACCCCGTCAATTGGCAACTACTTTCAAACCGGTTTATAATGCTTTGTTGCATAAATACAGATTAGATGAGGTTTACGCTTATTTGATTGTTGACCCGATTTTCAATACTTCCCAAAAATTCCTATGGCGGATTTTTGATATGAAATTCATTGACGGAATCGTAAACGGCACTGCAAAAGTAACTGTTCAGTTAGGAGAATATATAAGACGCTTCCAGTTTGGTTTTGTGCAAAATTATGCTTTGATTATGCTTGCCGGTATCATTATAATTTTAATGTGGCTGCTGTTTTAATTATTAATTGTTAATTATTAATTATTAGTGATTATTGTGTGGCTGGAGATTAGGGACTGGTTTGTGGGTATGGTTAATGGAACTTATTCCGTAGGAATTATATATTTGTAACAGGAATAACTCTTGGCTGTCCTTGCTCTTTAGGGATTATATACTATTAAAAGCAATCACAGTTCTGGTATTTGGAGTGATAAAGATGATTGATTATAAATGATTCCGAACTTTCTGAAAGGATTGGTAACTTTTGGAAAGTATGAGAAAAGCAAAGCAATTAAAAAAAATCCCAAATAAATTTGGGAATTAGGAAATAAAAATATCACTATAATTGATTATTATAATATTAAAAGTAGTTTTTCAAAACATAATAAAATAAAGTTATGCCAAAATTATATGAATATTTAGGTTTAATCATTCTTTTTTATTCAAATGAACATGAACCAATTCATGTCCATTGTAAATATCAGGATACTGAAAATAAAGCTGAAATTATATTTAATAATGGAGTATTTCAAGAAATAGTCATTAAAGATGTTCAAGGCAAAGAACCACTAAATTCAAAAAATTTGAAAGTCTTCAAGAAAATAGTTGAAAAGTATAGAGATGATATAATTAGAAAATGGATTGACTTTTTTATTTATAACATTGAAATTAAATCTGAAAAAATTACAAAAAGGATATAATATGAAAATTGCCATAAAAAAAGCAGAATATCTTGGTAATTACAAAATCAAATTATTATTTTCGGATACCATTGAAAAAATAATCGATTTTAAAAAATTTATTACAAACGCAAAAAATCCAATGACCAAGAAATATCTTGATGAAAAACTTTTTTCTAATTTTAAAATAGAATATGGTGATTTAATTTGGAATGATTACGAATTGTGCTTTCCTATCTGGGATTTGTACGAAAATAATATTTAACTTCTTAGTAATTTTGTGAGTTACATTTGAAATAAATTTTAAAATTATTTATAAATAATTGAAATGGAATTAAAAAAAATAATTGAATTAATAAAATCATACTTTTCTGAAAATCAGGTAAAAGTTAAAAGTATGTATTTATTTGGTTCAAGAGGAAGAGAAGATTATAATGAAGATAGTGACTACGATTTTATGGTTGTGTTAAATGAAAACAAGACTAATGAGGAAAAAAGAAAAATTTCCAAAGGAATCCGCAATTATTTGTCAAATAATAAGATGCTGTTAAATATGGATTTTATAATAAAGAACAATGAAGTATGGGAATGGGAATCAAATAATTTCGGATTTTTAGCTTACACTGTAAAAAATGAAGGCAGGTTGGTATGATAAAATTATTAGCTCACCAGGTTTTTATGAAAAAAGCACAAAGCGATTTACGTGCTTCATTAAGATATTTAGAAGACGAAGAAATTGAAGCAGATATTATTTGTTTTCATCTACAACAATTTGTTGAAAAGTACTTGAAAGCATTTTTAATTTATAACAATATTCAACCAAAGAAAATTCACGATTTATATCTACTTTTTGCAGAATATAAAAAAATTGACAGTGAATTTATTAAATTTGATGATTCTGTTTTGCTTGAAATTAGCGATTGCAGCGTATTTGCCAGATATGATGAAATAGAAGAAATAGATAGAGAATTTATCAAAAGCACAATACCAACAGTATTAGATTTTAAGGTATTTGTTGAAAAGAAAATATCTTTTAAATTGTTGTAATTTTGAGAATTAAATATAACTATACCATAATTTATTATATTGCTTTTTTTAATAAATTGAATTTTGGAAATTAAATGGAAAACAAAATGAATAAATATAATTTTTTATACGATAGCGAGCCCACTGATGAGCAATTGCAATTGATTATGAAAGAAGTAGCTATTGATGTTAAAGAAAAAGCAAAAGAAGCTGAAGAAAAGTTTTGGGCAAATCATAAAAAAATAATTGATGATACAATAGAAAATGAAAGATTAAGTAATCAGTATTAAAAATGAAAACTGCAAAGTTTTTTAAATGTCAATTTTGTGCTATGGATATTTTAAAGACTTTTAAATAGTGTTATTTATCAATTGATGTATCCACTCTAAAAAGTGTCATACCCGTGAAAACGGGTATCTATAAACCAAGCTTGGAGTGGATTTCCGATTACTCGGAAATGACATAGCATCGTTTTTTAGAGTGGACTTATAAATGTTTTAATATTTAAATAGATTTAAATAATTATTTACTCAACTTTCCTAGTTGATAAAATATAGTAAATATAGAGTAGTAGTGAATTACAAATAAGATAATATGGTTTAATCCTTAAAAATACTACATTTATTAATAGAACCTTTTAACACCTCCCCTGCCCCTCCTTATTAGGAGGGGAATAAGAACTGTTCTGTGTTTTAGAGTTCCCCTCCTAATAAGGAGGGGCAGGGGAGGTGTACTTTTGTCTTTTTAAACACTTAAATAGTATTTTTATATTATTCTTATTCTACATATACTTACTACAACTAGGAAAGTTGAGTTATTTATTAATAAATCAAAGAATATGTTTATGAAACGACTTAGAATCTTTATTTTAATTTTATCTTCAATTCTTTTTGTTTCATGTTCGTCTGTATCGAAAATGCAGTTATCAAAAGTTAAACCGTATGAAATAAAAGAATTACAAAAATTTAAAACAATTTCATACATTGAATTAATTGAAAGTGGAAATGATGCTGTTTTTAATGATTCAATATCCAAAAAATCAGAAAATGCTTTATCAGAAGCATTAATGAATTATAAAGATAAAATTTCACTAAAAGGCGAAATAATAGTAAATGACACATTTCTTCAAAAACAAATTGAACTTGAAATTAGTTTTTTATATTATTCAATTGATGCTCAGGATATTTTTTCAACTTTAAAGATAACTCCTAAAATAGATTCATTGCTTGAATCAAAAGGAAAACGCTTTGGACTAATAACAATTGTATCGGGTTTCACCAGAGCAAAAGGCAATTATGGAGCTCAAATTGCAAAAGGGATTGGAATGGGTATTGCAACATTAGGATTCTATTCCGAAACCCCAATTGAATCATATTCAAATTTATGTATTATGATTGTCGATTCTAAAGAGAATAATATTGCATTTTTTAGAAAATCTTCTTTAAAAGAAGAAGAACCTTATGATATTGATGTCTTAAAAAAGCAAATATTTGACATTTTCGAGGGATATTTTTGGTAAATATTTCTTAATATCTCTTCATTAGATTTAGGAGTTAGGAAATATTAATATCACCATAATTTATTATGGTGATATTATAAAATCAAAATAAATCAGGCATTCCTGCTCTCTACACTTTTTTCAGCATAATTGAATTTTAAATAAAGATAAATTTGTTTTTCAATAAATCTAAAATCTAACATAATAAACATTTTATTTCATTAAAATTATTTTTTAAAATATGGAAAATGTTTCAAATAAAAGTAAGTTAGTTATTTTTGAATCAAAAAGTATTCGCCGTGTTTGGTTTGAAAATCAGTGGTATTTTTCAGTTATTGATGTTATTGAAACCCTGACTGGTTCAATAAATCCTACTGATTATTTGAAAAAAATTAGAAAAAGAGATACTGAACTCGGTTCATTCATAGGGACAAATTGTCCCCAGGTATATATGCTAACTGAAACAGGAAAAAAAAGAAAAACATTAGCAGGAAATGTTGAACAGCTTTTTCGAATTATCCAATCAATTCCAAGTCCAAAAGCTGAACCATTTAAAAGATGGCTGGCTAAAGTAGGTTATGAAAGAATAGAAGAAATTGAAAACCCTGAATTAGCTCAGGAAAGAATGAAAATTCTATATGAACAAAAAGGATATTCTAAAGATTGGATTGATAAAAGAATTCGTTCTATAGCTATTCAGCAAAATCTAACTGATGAGTGGAAAGAAAGAGGTATTGATGACCATAATGATTTTGCGATTTTAACTGCTGAAATTTGTAAAGCAACTTTTGGATTGACACCAAAAGAATACAGGAATTTTAAAAATATTCCAGATAAATCAAATGCAAATTTAAGAGATAATATGAACGATTTTGAATTAATATTTACAATGCTTGGTGAAAAAGTTACTACTGAAATTTCTAAAAAAGAAAAACCAAATACTTTTCAAAAAAACAAAATTGTTGCTAAAAGAGGTGGTAGTGTTGCTGGTAATGCAAGAAAAGAAACTGAAAAAGAAATTGGTAAAAGTATTATTTCAAATGATAATTATCTTGAGCAAAAGGAAAAAATAAAAAAAATAAAAAAATAAAATTTTAAAATTATGATTTTAGTAAAAGTAAAGAGTAATTAATGAATACAAGAATATCAGATGATTAAAAGTGTAGAAAACAAACATGACTATTTCCTACATCAATAAAAGCAATGCTTTCTTAAAAAATCTCCCAAATAAATTTGGGAGTTAATGGAAACAAGAATAGCACTATATAATTCATTTAATTTAAAAAATACAATGAAATCTCAAATTATTATTTATCAGGCAGAAAACGGGAAAACCAAACTTGATGTAAGATTGGATAATGAAACTGTTTGGCTTACACAAAAGCAAATGGCAGAGCTTTTCCAAACTACATCTCAAAATATTACTATTCATCTTAAAAACATTTATGAAGAATGTGAATTAGATGAAATTTCAACTTGTAAGGATTTCTTACAAGTTCAACGCGAAGGGAACAGAAATGTTGAGAGGACTCAAAAGTTCTACAATTTAGATGCAATCATTTCTGTTGGATATCGAATTAAAAGCCACGTTGCAACTAAATTTCGGCAATGGGCAACAAAGCAATTAAGAGAATTCATAATAAAAGGATTTTTACTTGATGATGAACGACTAAAGAATCCAGATTTACCTTTTGATTATTTTGAAGAACTGCTTCACAGAATTCAGGATATTCGAACAAGTGAAAAGCGTTTTTATCAGAAAATAACAGATATTTATGCAACAAGTGTTGATTATGACCCTACAACAGAAGAAAGTATAGTTTTCTTTAAAACAGTTCAAAATAAAATGCACTGGGCGATTACCGGAAAAACTGCTGCTGAAATTATTGCAGAGCGAGCTGATAGCTCAAAAACTAATATGGGACTTACTAACTGGAGAGGAACAAAAGTTCGTAAAAGCGATGTCGTTATTGCAAAAAACTATTTAAATGTTGAAGAATTAGCTGCCCTCAACAATTTAGTTGAGCAATATTTGGTGTTTGCTGAAGGTCAGGCATTAAGAAGAGTGCCAATGTATATGAAAGACTGGATTGAAAAACTTCATGGTTTTTTAAGTTTGAATGACAGAGATATTCTTACAAATGCTGGGAAAATAAGCCATGAACTTGCTATTTCCAAAGCAGAATCAGAATACGATAAATTTGAAAAATTCAGAATTATTGAAAGTGAGAGCAAGGAAGACGAGTTTGAAAGAGTAATTAAAAATTTACCAAAGATTCAAAATAAAAATATTGAAAAAAGAAGTTCAAAAAAATCTCCCAAATAAATTTAGAAGTTATGAAATACAGAACTCCTTCCCTCTCATAGTTTGCTATTTCGCATATTTTATAATTTGAAGTTAAATTTCCATATAAATATTATCAATAGGTCATTAGTTATTCGTCATTAGTAACTCAACTTTCCTAGTTGACATAAGTGTTTGTAATATATAAATAATATAGAAA
>CAZCLJ010000065.1:0-18426 GCA_964499465.1 uncultured Hyphomicrobiales bacterium | reverse complement strand
CGTTTCGGAATGACAAGAAATGTTTATTAGGTTTTCAATAAATTATTACACTAGGTAAATCTCCAAACTCTTTAATTTTTATTATGAGAGAAGGGGGGGGCTGAATTTTGAACTTATTAATTACAATTATAAAATAAAAGGAAGAAATGAGATGAAACCTGAAAAAAATGATAAAAAAGCAGAGATTAAATTTGACATTGATGAACTGGAACTTTTGAAAGAAAACACTGGTGAAATGGCTGAATCTTTTGGACTTGATAATCGTATTGCTAAATTGACTGGAAAAAGAAAAGTCGGTTTCTATAGTTGGGATTTGGACTGCTTAGAATGTGTTGTATCAGATTTACAACAATCTCCAAAAGATAAAGAAGTTGCTGATAGAATCGCAAAGAAAATAGAAGATGCCTATAAGTTCATTAATAAAAAATAAAAAGATTGAAAATTTTACAAACTAACTTTCGTATTATTCTTTTGTGGTAGTGCATTGCCATATTAATTGTGTACTTTTAAGTGTCATTCTGATAGAAGTGAAGAATCTCAAAAGTTATTGCTACCACAGACTTTGAGATTCCTCACTTCATTTCGGAATGACACTTTTACTGGTTAATTTCAGAACTTTTGATGCCACGTAGTTTGTTATTTCGCATATTTTACAATAAGAAATTAAATTTGATTGTAAATATTTCCAATAGGTCATTCGTTATTCGTCATTAGTAGTTATATACTAATGACAAATGACTAATGACCAATAAATAATAGAACGATATTTGCTAACTGCGCAGTTGTTTTTTACGAGGCAATTCTCCTAACTCCTTTATAATCGTTATGGGGGCTGGAGTTCTGAGTTTTAAAGTAACAGAAAATTCTATTATTATCATTTCCTGCAAGTATCATTATTAAAAGGAAAGTCTTTTATTGAAATAGAAATTAAATAACGTTTAGATAGCTTAGATTTTTTACTTTTGCAAAGTTTTGGTCGTAAAAAGATGTCATTAGCAACCACCCGATAATGTAAGACCTTTATTTAAATGGAGATGACATCACTAAAAGTGTAATGCTGACGGATGTCAGAACCGAACTTAAAAATAGTTTGTATTGGTTATTAGTCATTAGCTCAACTTTCCTAGATGATAAAGTGAAGCAAATATAGAGTAACAGCATATTACAAATAAGATAATATGATTTTATCCTTAGAAAATACTTCATTTGTTAATAGAACCTTTTAACACCTCCCCTGCCCCTCCTTATTAGGAGGGGAATAAGAACAGTTCTGTGTTTTAGTGTTCCCCTCCTAACAAGGAGGGGCAGGGGAGGTGTATTTATAGTCTTTTTGAACACTTGAATAGATTTTTATATTATTATTATATTACATACACTTACTACAACTAGGAAAGTTGATTGATTAGTAATTCTACTAATAACTAATGACCAATGACTAATAACTAAAATATTCCTTTGTCCGTTATAATTAGAGAAAAATAAGATGGATTCTGGCATACGCGAGAATAAAAAACTAAAAGATATCATTGGCAAAGGGCTGGAATACTGATATTAGAAATAATTTAGCTAAAATATTCATTCTAAAAATTCGTTTTTAATTTAAAAAAGGTAAAGGAAAAAATATGTATGCAACATTCACATTAAGTAAAGATGAATTAAATATTGGTTTTCTTAATAATGTTAAAAATCTTATTGAAACAGACCAGATGATTATATCTGTTGAAAGCCATGACGAAACAGAATATCTAAGTCGTTCCCCAAGAAATCATAAAATGCTTATACAATCAATTAATAATGTAGAGAATGGTATTGGATTAAAAGAAATTCCTATTGAAGAAATTGAAAGAACGATTTATGAGAACGATAGTATTTGAAGCAAATGGATTGGAACAGTATAACTGGTGGGCGCTAAATGATAAAAAAGTTTTTGTAAAAATAGCTAAACTTCTCTTAGAAGTAAGTAAAACTCCTTTTACAGGCACTGGAGCACCTGAGCCATTAAAACATAATTATAAAGGATACTGGTCAAGACATATCACCGACGAACATCGCTTGGTTTATAAAGTAACAGAAAATTCTATTATTATCATTTCCTGTAAATACCATTATTAAAAAGAGAAATCTTTTCTTGAAAAAGAAACGAAATAACGTTAAGAATGATAAGAAGGTTTAAATAGTTTAGATTTTAACTTTCTCAAAGTTCAAGAAACTTTAAGAAAGTATAAGTTTTTTTTTACTTTGCGAAATTTTCTGAACTCTCTTAAAGTTTTAGTTTTAAGAAAAAGCAATTTTATTGTTAATCTATCTAAGAATTTCACAAATAATTATTATCACCTAAACTTTCACAAAACTCGTGAAACTTAACGAAAGTAAGAAAATTCATAATAATTATTAAAGTAGTGCTTTCAAAACTCCTGATACCTCGTAGTTTGCTATTTCGCATATTTAATAATGAGTAGTTAAATTTTTAAAAGAGTACTATCATTAAGTCATTAGTTATTCGTCATTAGTAGTTACAAACTAATGACAAATGACCAATAACTAATAGAACGATATTTGCTAACTGTGCAGTTGTTTTTTACGAGGCAATTCTCCTAACTCCTTTATAATCGTTATGGGGGCTGGAGTTCTGAGTTTTAAAGAATATCCTTTTCGCAAATGCAACTTGGGAAGGAGGAACTCCAAGGATACTTTGCAGAAGTTTCTGAACTTTCATAAAGTTTTAGTAAAAAATAAGTCATTTTTCTGAATTGGCAGAAGATTTCAACTTCATTAATTTAAAAAAATTTATAAAAATGATAAATATTACAATCAAACCAAATAAATTTTTAGAGCAATATATTGATTATTACTGGGTCTTTGAAACTGAATCCTATCAAAATATTGATTCACAGCTTGTTTATCCGCTCGGTAATATGGAAATGATGTTTCACTACGGAACTCCATTTCAGTATTCAAGGAATGAATCTGAATATATTAAACAACCTGAAGCACTGCTTTGCTGCCAGAAACTATCAAGCATTAACGTAATACCAACTGGCAAAATCGGTATGATTGCTGTATACTTCAAGCCGTTTGGAGCATCACTTTTCTTTGATTTACCGTATAACGAACTAAAAAACACTAATTTGGATTTAGGAGCGATTATTGGTGATAAATACAAAACTACTCTCGAAAAATTAGGAATAGCAAACGAATTAAACGAAAGAATTACAATAATTGAAGATTTTCTTTTAAATCATTATAATAATAAAAAATATTATGAAATTGAAATTCTTGCAAAGTGTATAGAAGTCATTGATTCCAATTTAGGAATGATTTCCATTGATGATTTAGCAAATGAAACTTGCATTACAAGTAAGCAATTAGACCGATATTTTAATAAACGAATTGGGTTAGCTCCTAAGCATTACATCAGAATAAAGAAAATAAATTTTGCAATCGCTATGCTCCGAACAAAGAGAAAAATGAATTTAACTCAAATAGCCCTTGAAACAGGTTTTTACGACCAAGCTCATTTCTCAAACGATTTCAAAAAAATTACTGGCATTAACCCAAAAAAATTCTCTGAACTTTTATCTGAAAAGTAAACACAAATTTACTTTCGAAAAGTACCAGAAATTTTGCGAAAGCAAAATTAATGCTAAGTTCAGAACTCCAGAACTCTCGTAGTTTGTTATTTCGCATATTTTATAATAAGAAGTTAAATTTTTTTATGAGTATTTTTAATAAGTCATTAGTCATTTGTTATTATACCAAGTTGCATTTAAAGATGTCATTTCGAACCCCCCTTATAAAGCAAGTGCTTTATTTAAATGGAGATGACTTAACGAAAAGAAAGATAAAGATGTCCTACATCTTGCAGATGTAGGACATCTGGTTTAAGAAGTTTTGCAGAATAAAAGTAAAGATGTCATTTCGAAACGAAGTTAGAAAACTCTCAAGTCATTGTTACCATAGAGGTTGAGATTCCTCACTTCGTTCGGAATGACAAGAAATGTTTATTAGGTTTTCAATAAATTATTACACTAGAATCTAAAAGAATTCCCAAGCCAAAAACAAAATTTTTCGAAATGGAGGTTGCTATGTAAAAAAGCATAAATTTTAAAATAATATGTAAGCGTGGACTTACTGTCTGAACTGTGATTTTTGTGATTTATTTGATGAAGATGATTATTTTTTGTCTGAACCTTGATTAAAAGGATTTAATGATTTCCAGATTATTACTTGGGGAAGAAAATTTCTTAAAAGAGTTCTTCCATATTTTCTCAAATACGGAACATATTCTAAGAAAATGTATGGAACAGGCATGCCTGTTCCATACAAAAGAATAAAATGCTGAAAGCTGCCAGCCCCCAGCTATTCTATTTATTTATAATCATTAATGAAGATGCTCTTATATTAGAAGAACTTAACACAATATTATACATTCCGTTAGATAAATTGCTTGCATCGAAGCTAATTCTGTGCAAACCAGCAGAATAAACGTTATTTCCTATGCTTGCAACTAATTCGCCAGTAGAAGTGTAAATTTCAATTACAGCTTCTGCTTCGTTTGTTAAGTTAAATTCAAATACTACATTGCTTTCAACTGGATTTGGTATGCTTTTAATTAACATTTCAGAAGCTACGTCATCACTTGCTTTTGCTAAGTAGATTGCATTTGTCTTATAGTAAAGTTCACTTATTTCAGTATTACCGGTTATTTCTTTAATAAAAGTTAAAGAAATTTCTTTACTCGAATTATTGTTTGTATTATAAAGTTTTATACTCAAATATTCATTATCTTTTGCTCCATCAACTTCAGTAGTAATTTCATCATCACCCCAAACAGTAATTGCAGCAATGCCATTGCAAATGGCACCGGCACCAATAAGTTCATTATTTGAATTGTAAACACCAATTTCAAAACCGTTATAGCTTTCATCAATGTTTAATAACAAAGTAGCATTGTTACCAGTATTTTTAAAATCTGGAATAAGTTGTTTAGCACTTGGTGTTATGCTGTTTTGCTCAATAACTTTTCTTGAAGAATTAGCTGGATAAGTAAGTACTGCAATTTGATTCATATAGAAATAATAACCTTCACCGGGCTGCATATTGCCGATTGTGTTAATTCCATAATTTGGCACATAAAGCCCACCTGCATTGTTTTTCATAAGTGTAATAGAATTGGCTAAACTTGCAAGTGCAGTATTAGGTTGCATCTCATTATCTCGTATATAGGAAGCTAAATTCCAACCATTATTAAGCATAATTTGATGATTTTCCGGAACAATTTTCTCACCGGAAATTGTCAATGTATTGCTATTGTCTATATTTACAAGATAGCCATGATTGATATTCCAATTACCTATATCATTTATATTAAATGCAGGTACATAAGTTTGACCAGCGCCATTTTTAACAATATTAATATCAGCAACAATATCGGCAAACACAGTTGGCATAAGTGGTTCAGATGGAATAATATAACTTGAAATCATATTCCAGCCGCTATTTAATTGAATATCCATTGTTTCTGCTAATTGCATTGTAGTGAAATTCCACACTTCAGACCAATCGCTTATTCTGCCTAAATCATTTAAAGCTTTTACTTTCCAGAAGTATTGAGTTTCGTAGTTTAATTCTGCAATATCAATATTAGTAACATTAGAATTAAGGTTTAAAACAACATTAGCAAAATCTGCATCAGTTGAAACAAGGATATTGTAATTAGTAGCATCTTCTACAGAGAGCCATAAAAGATTAAGTGAAAGAGGCATATTTAAGCTACCATTTTCTGGATCCGATAGAACTGGTGTTGCAAGTGGAATCATTTCTTCAGTGGTAAAGTTCCAGGTTGGAGTCCAACGGCTGTAATTAGTTTCATTCATTGCCTTAACCCTCCAGTAATATTGAGTTAAGTAGCTCAAGTTTGTTCCGGAATATTCAGATTCAGTAGTAACAGTATTAACTATTAAATTACTAAATGTTGATGTTGCTGAAACTTGAATTGTATATGAGTTTGCATCAGGAACGCCATTCCAATCGAATTCAGAAGCAATAGGAACGCCTGTTTCAGCAAATACCGGAGCAATCAGTACTGGAGTATTTAAAAGAGGATTGACTGTTCCGAAATTGAAGCGTGCATTGGGTCTGTTAGCAACTACCGTTGCAGAAGTTGGATTTGTGCATAGAGTAGTATTGTTATTAGCATTGTAATATCTAACACTATTATAAGAAGTAGCAGTATAGTATGTTGAAGCGTTCTGAGTAGCTGCTGTTGGAGAATTATTGAAGCAAATATCAACTAAAATATTAGAAACTCCATCCCATACAAAAGAAGTTGGAAATTCATGAACATTCCATCCTGCTACTGGCTGATATGAAGCTGAAAAGAATACTTCTGTCAAATCGTTTAAATCCCAAGTAGTATTGATTACGTCTGCAGTTGTATTTTTCATTTTAATTGTGAAATTAGTAAGAGGTCCACAGGTATTCACATTAGCAACATTAAATGCAATTGAATTAATTTGTCCGGGAAGACCACCACTATTCATTATTTCATCTGCTTTGTAAAGAATTTGATTTTTTGTTGCCTGGCTATAATTACCATAAACGGCAGGCCAATTGTAATAAAGATTTGAAGTAGTTCCAGTACCAAGAGTAACATTTGAGCCGGTAAAGAAACTCCATACTTCAGACCAATTACTTTCTGTAAATGGATTCCCTGCTTTTACTCTCCAATAATATTCTGTTGATAATGGAATACCAACACCAGTTAAACTGTTCGTATTGACAATATTATCAATTAAAATATTTTCAGAAAAGTCCGGGGTTGTTGAGCATTGCAAACGATAATATGTCGCAGCAAGGACTTCGACCCAATCAAATGTAGGAATTGTTGGAATATCAGTCATACCATTAAGAGGTAGTGCTAGAATTGGAGTAGCTAGTGGACCTTCAGTTATAAAATTGAATCTTAAAGACCAGTTACTTACATCTCCAATAGAATTATAAGCTCTAATGTGCCAATAATAAGCAGTAGTTTCAGATAATTCATCAATTTCAGGTACTTCATAATATGGATTAGTTATTTCATCAACGATGAAAGTAGGAATAGAAAAGTCTGAAAATTCAGAAACGACCAATTCATAACCCAAAGCATTTTCTACAGGTTCCCATGTAAAAGTTGGTAGAACTGATATACCGAGTGAACGATGTGCCGGAGAAATTGGGGTTGGAGGTAAGAACTCTTGATACTCGCTATTTAATTTAATATTAGGACGAGTAGTTAAAAGATTTGGATTACCCGGTGCCGAGCATAAATTAAGTTCACCGTCTTGCCAGTAGCTAATATCCTGAACTACTGGAGTTGCAGAATAATAAATTGAAGCGTTTGATGAATAAGTTAAATTATTAAAGCAAAAATCAACAAGAATGTTTGAGCCACCATCCCAATAAAACGGAGTATCGAAAACATGGATGTTCCAACCAACAATAGGATTATATATATCACGATTATATACATCAGTTAAACCTTCATAATCCCAAGTTGACAAAACATTTGTATTTGTATGCTTTAATTTGATTGAAAAGTTTTGTAGTGGGTCGCAATCATTAGTAGCAAAAACATTCAAAGCTAATGCAGTAAGATTTCCGGGAATTGCGCCAGCAGCTACTAATTCATCTCTTGTTATTAATACTTGATTTTTTACGCCACCCCAAACGTTTCCATAAGGTCCAGGAGGATTGCTTCCAGAACCATAATATGTTGTTGCCGTTCCAAAAGTAGCAAAATTACCAGTTGTGAATTCCCAAACTTCAGACCATTCACTATTAACAAACTGATTATTTGCCATTACTCTCCAATAATATGTAGTGGCAATGTTTAAATCAATTGTAGAAGCATAAGAAGTTGTATTAACATTTACATCAACAACAAGATTAGAGAAATCATTTACGTCAGAAACCTGAAGATTATACCCTGTAGCGGCAAACACTGCTTCCCAGTAATAAATTGGAGTTGTTGGAGCTATTTCCAAATAATTTTCAGGAGAAGTAAGTATTGGAGCATCAATAGGTCCTTCAGTGATAAATCCCCATTTGTATGACCAATAACTAGAATTTCCTTCCAAATCATAAGCTCTTACTCTCCAATAGTATTGTGTTGTTTCTTCCAAAGGTAACCCAACTTGGAACTGAGACAACACTATATCAGTTTCATCAATTACAGTAGGTTCAAAATTTGGATTTGTTGCTACTTGAATTTGATAAGAAACAGCATTGCTAACAGCAGTCCATTCAAAAAGTGGTAAAACAGCAACATTAAGAGCATTATTTTGTGGTTGTAATGGAGTTGGTGGCATTATCGGAAGCAATTCAAAATTAAATAAAGTATTTGCCCGATTTACTCCAACTTGAGGTAAATTAGTTTCTGCTATGTTACAAAGTTCTGGGTTGTCTGTACTATTTGTTCTGTATCCTGTACTATTATATGATGTTGGAGTATAGTAAACTGACGGATTTTGGAAAGTAGTAGTAACACCAGGGTGGTTATAGCAGGTTTCAATTCTAATATTTGAAACACCATCCCAATAGAAAGGTTCTGTGAATTCATGCATATTCCAGCCAAGTTTTGCATCAAATGCTGAATCAGGTTCCCAAACTGTTGTCCAATCGTCATAATCCCAGGCATCAATAACTTCAGCATTGGTTAATTTCATTTTAATTGTATATTGACCTTCGTATAATGGACCAACTGTTCCAAGGAGGGCAACATTCCAAGCTAATCCTTTGATGTTTCCGGGGAAAGCACCACCATCCATTAGTTCTGAAGCGCGGAAAATAAATTGAATTCTTCCGTGTTGATAGTAGTTACTATACGGAGAAGGAGTTACAAAGCCAGTATTACTTGTCTGATAGTCTGTTCCGGTTCCTACGAATGTGAAATTACCTGTTTCGAATGACCATACTTCAGACCAGTCGCTAGTTGCAAAATCATTATAGCCCCTGACTCTCCAGTAATAAGTTGAATTAATTGTTAAGCCATCTACTAAATATGTAGTTCCAACTTGATTAATATCAAATATTGTTGTTGAAAAATCTGAATTAGATGAAAATTGGAATTGATAAGAAGTTGCTAATAATGTTGAGTTCCAAACACAATTTAAACTTAAGATTTGGTCAGTTGATTCATTGGCAGGAGATACTAAAACAGGAGCAGCAATTGGTCCCTGAGTTGTAAAGTTCCAAGCGTTTGACCAACTACTTAAATTGTTTTCAGCATCGCGTGACCTGACATGCCAATAGTATTTGGTTGTTTCATCTAATGGTTCAGGTATTTGATAAGTTGTATCTGTTATGCTTGATAAATCCAAAACTGAAGTAGCAAAATTACTGACAGTAGAGACCTGCAAATCGTAAGAAACAGCAACAGGAACACTTCTCCATTCAAGCAATGGTTCTGTAGTAATAAAAATAGTGCGGTTAGGTGGTGCTAAAAGAAGTGGAGAAGGTAAATCCGGGTCAATCTCAAATTTAGCGACAATTAAATCATAAGTACCACCTGCAAAATAGTTTTGAAAACATCCCTCGGTTACTGGGAAGTCTGTTGCATTTGTATGAACAGTCATTAAGACATTTCCTTCGCCATCATAGCCAAGAGGTCCACCACCATCGCCGACAGAACTTCCGAAAAATGTTGAATAAAGTAAATTGGAGCCATCTGAACTAAGTTTAATTAAAAAGGCATCAGTACTTCCAGCTAATGTAGATTGCTGAGCATCTGGAGTAACAGGAAATTCTGCCCAAGAGGTGCTTCCAATTGTATAGATTTCGTTATTTGAATTTAGTGCAATAAAACGGGTATTTTCAGCAGTAGGACCACCGATATAAGTAGAAAATACAAAAGAAGTTCCTGAAGAATCTACTTTTGTTACTATACCATCATTACTAGCGAAACCGCCAAAAATTGTTTGAAAAGCACCTTCAGTAACAGGGTAATCTGAAGATTTTGTTGAACCAACGAGATAAGCATAGTTATTTGTGTCAATAACCATATATCTCATTTGGTCGTCATCGACACCGCCAATAAAAGTAGAATAAACAAATGCAGACATATCGGGAGTTAATTTGCAAAGAGTTCCATCTTTTACTCCGGCAAAAGTAGGTTGCAAAGCATTTGTTGTAACAGGGAAAGTTCCATTATCGGTCCAGCCACAAGTATAAACGTAACCCTCATTATCAAGAGCTAAACCCTGCTGAGTATCGTTACCAGTGCCACCAATGTAAGTACATCTCAAAATTTCAGTAGCAGTAGCATTAATTCTGACCACGAAACCATCATAAGTACCACCGCCATAAGTTGCCTGTAAAATTCCACCCATTGATGTAGTAGGTAAATCGCTGGAACCGGCAAAACCACCGACATAGCAGGTATTGTCATCAGCAACTAAACACATATTTGCTGCGTCATAGCCACTACCACCAAAATATGTAGAATAAATCAACTCGGTACATTCAGGGTCAAACTTTGTGATAAAAGCATCCATTGAACCACTATTATTAGTATCAAATACACCGGGAGTTGTTGGGAAATCAGTAGATTGAACATAACCAGCAGTATAGATATTGCCTTCACTATCGAAATCAATTCCATAAGCCATATCGTAACTACTTGCTCCCAAAAAAGTTGAGAATACTAAATCACTTCCGCTATAATCCATTTTAACTATATAGCACTCCATACTTCCACCAATGGTGGTTTTGTATGCACCAGGAGTAACTGGAAAATCTGGGGACATTGTTCCACCAGCAAGATAAAAGTATCCTTCATCATCAACGTTACAATTATAAACAGCATCATAATTGTTCCCACCAAGATAAGTAGCATAAATTAGCGGGTCAATAATTAATGGTAATTCCTGATTATATTCTCCTAAATTAAAACTAACTACGTTTTTTCCTTCAATTTTAAAAGAGCACTCAATCTGCTTCTTCTCGCCATTAATTTCTTGATAAGCAAAAAGTTTGCATTGGCTTCTATCACCAATGCTTGTCGAGAAAACTAAATCGCCTTTCTCATTAATACTAATACCATCAACTCCTTCAAATTGCATTTTAATTTGGTCTGGATTAGCATTAGGATTAACAATAATGTCATATCTTAAGCCAGTATTTTCGTAATAATAATGTGCATCAATGCCTTCAAAAACATTACTAACACTTATATTTGTAAATAATGGTACTTTGCTCGCCCATTTGCTTGGGTCGTTACCAATAAAATAATTGTTATACGTTTTCTTTAGTTCAATTCCAGAAAATTCTGATTTTGAATTACTCAAAAAATTCATATTAACCACATGCCCTTTGATAGATGTGTTTAAAATAGCCGGGTCAATATTTGGGTCATATTCTATTTGAGGGCCATCAACACCATCAACAAATGTAAAGAAATCATAAACAACGCCATTGCTTGTTATCCAAGCATTTAGACCTTCTGTGCTTGTAAGATAACGAACTTCGCTATCCCACTGACCTTTATTTTCAATGAAAGTTGAATATGCTTTCTTTTGCAATTGCAATTCACTTTCATTAACTCGCTTTAAGTCCTTTGAATTTACTATTGAAACACAAAGAAACATACTTAAGAAGAATAATGTTAATTTTTTCATTATACATCCTTTATTTAAAATGAGAAAAACTGTAAAATATTTATCAATTATGTAAATCATTCTTTTTAAATCAAATATAATTATAACAAAATTTAAATCAGAATAATTACAAAATTTGATTATAATTATTTTGCCTCTATACAAAATAATAGTAGCAAATAATTGGTAATAATATACTCAAAAAACACCCTCAAAACAATTAATAAACTTTTAAATTATAAATAAAACCGAAATAGTTCTCGTTTAGAGTATATGGATTGATTAATATAGTTGGTTCAATTTCATTCATCATTTTTTTTAAAAATGATTAATCAAAAAGCAATTACTTATGCAATATAAAAAAAACAATTTTTTTTTATATTTTTTTCTAACTTTTAAATATAAGAAAAAAATTAAAGAAATGAAAGGAATAAGAATAATATTTTTTTAATAAAATATGATTATATTGATTATTTCAAGGTTTCGAGTGATAATTAAAATAAGTTTTACAAATAAAGTTGAATATAAGGAGTTTTAATCATTCTATTACGTTTTTAATTCTGAACTGTAAAATGAGATTTAACAATTAACAATTAACAATTTTTTCTTAATTTGCAGTATTCGAAAGAAATCTGAAGTAAATATGTTTACAAAAGAAGAAGCAAAAGAAATTGTAAGGAAAATTGTAGAACGCTTTGAGTATCACCTTGACGAATACAAAAAAGGCAATTACAACGAAACTCAAACACGCAATGATTTCATTAATCCATTCTTTGAAGCACTCGGCTGGGACATCAACAACCGGCAGGGGCTTGCCGAAAGCTACCGCGAAGTTATCCACGAAGATAAAATCAAAATAGGAGGGCATACAAAAGCACCTGATTACTGCTTTACGATTTATGGACAGCGGAAATTTTTCTTGGAAGCAAAGAAACCGAGCGTTTCGATAACAGATAGCATTGACCCTGCTTATCAACTACGACGATACGGCTGGAGTGCTAAAATGCCAATTTCCATTATTACTGACTTTGAAGAACTTTCCATTTACGACTGCACAATAAAACCAACTCTAAACGACAAAGCTTCAGTTGCGCGCATAAATTACTTTACTTACAGGGATTACCTGAAGGAGTTTGATTTCCTTTGGGATACGTTTTCAAAGGAGATGGTTCTAAAGGGCAGTTTCGATAAGTTTGTAAGTTCGAATAAGGGGAAGAGGGGAACAAGCGAGGTTGATAAAGAACTGCTAAAACTTATTGAGGGATGGCGAAGCGACCTTGCTAAAAACATTGCACTAAGAAATAATGAAATTGATATTTACAATTTAAATCTTGCTGTTCAAAAAATCATTGACAGAATTATTTTTCTGAGAATTGCAGAAGATAAAGGAATTGAACCTTATGAACTCCTTTTTTCAATTGCTCAAAATAAGGATGCAAGCTATACAAAATACAAACAGTTAGATGAAATTTTTATAAAAGCTAACAAAAAGTATAATGCTGGTTTATTTCAACCTGAAAAATGGCTTTCTGACTTAAAAATTGATGATAAAGTTATCGTTTCAATTATCAATGCATTATATTATCCTGAATGTCCGTATGAGTTTTCAATTTTGCCTATCGAAATACTTGGTAACATTTATGAGCAGTTCTTAGGCAAAACTATTCAATTCAGAAATGTTAAAGATGGGCATACAGTAATTATTGACGAGAAACCGGAAGTAAGAAAAGCTGGTGGCGTTTATTACACTCCGCAATATATTGTCAATTATATAGTGAAAAATACGGTAGGGAAAATATTAGGGGACTGGGAATCAGGAATTGGGAATCAGGAATTGGGAAATAGGAATTGGGAAATAGGAAATTATGTTTATAAAAATAAAGGGTTGCAAAATGAAAGAGAAAGTCAAGACTTACAGGGAGTTACAGGTTTGGGAAGATGCAATGAAATTAGTAGAAATGATTTACTGCTTAATGAGGACTCTACCCAAACAGGAAACTTACGGACTAATCAGTCAGATTCAGAGAGCAGCAGTATCAATTCCGGCGAATATATTGAATTTAACAACAAAGGAAAATATGCTCCCAATATGGAATCAAATTCAGAAAGTAAACAAACTATTAAACGGAATGATTCGCTCGCTAAACAAGAACAATCCCAATTCCTGATTCCAAATTCCCGATTCCTTTCCCCCGTTGAAATTTCAAAAATAAAAATTTGCGACCCCGCTTGCGGCTCTGGTTCTTTCCTGGTAGGAGCTTATCAATATCTATTGAATTTCCATTTGAATTATTATACGAATGAGAAAAATTTGAAAAGTGCTTTAAAGGAAAATAAGATTTATCAGGTTGCTGAACATAATTACAAATTAACGATTGAAGAAAAGCAAAGAATTTTAATTAATAATATTTTTGGAGTGGACATCGACCCGCAGGCAACTCAGGTTACAAAACTTTCACTATATTTAAAACTGCTTGAAAACGAAGGGAAAGAAGCTGAAGGTGTCTTGTTCCGACACTCAGATTTGAAACTGCTTCCGACTTTGGAAAATAATATCAAATGTGGAAATTCTCTCATTGGCAGCGATTTTTACAATGACAAAGACATTATGCTTTTTGGTAATGAAGAAATGAGAAAAATAAATGTGTTTGATTGGGAAAAGGAATTTCCGGAAATATTTAAAAATGGTGGTTTCGATGTGGTTATTGGGAATCCACCGTATGTAAGAATACATCTTTTAGATAAAATTTATGTTAATTATTTCTTAGAAAAATATAAAGTTGCAATTAGTCAAGTTGATTTATATTCAATTTTTATAGAAAAATCAATTATTATTTTAAAAGATAATGGATATTTTAGTTTCATAACACCAAGATTTTTGCAGTTTAATTTAGATAGTCGAAAAGTTAGAGAATTATTATTAGATTTCGATATTGAAAGCATAACAGAAGTTGGCAAAGCTTTTGAACAAGCAAGTACAGAATGCATTGTTTTTAATATTAAAAAAAGTAAAAGTAATAATCATACTGTAAGAATTTTTGATTTCTATCCAATGCAGAATTGCAGATTTATAAAAAACCTTAATCAAACCATTTTTACAGAATTTCCTTCTTCAATTTTCAATACTGTTATATCTGATAATGAATTTAAATTGATAAAAAAATTAATTTTTCAAAGCAACCCATTAAGAACAATAGCAAAAACAAAAAGAGGTATGGAAATTGGGAAAAAAACTATTAGAGAAAATAGTATTGGGCAGAAAACATTATTAGGTGAGGAGGTAAATAAATTTATTATTAAATATCAAAATACTTATTGTCTTGAAACCGATAAAGAAATAAAAAGATTACAGGATTTTTCTGAAATTGAAAAACTATTAATTAGAAGAGTTGCAAACAAACTTATTGCTACTTATGATAATAACAATTATTATTTCATAAAAAATTTATATGCAGTAATAAGCCCTAATATTAATTTATTTTTTCTATTAGCTTTAATAAATTCACAGTTGATTAATTTCTTTTTTAAAAAATATTTTACTACAAAAAAAGAAGAAATATTTCCTGAAATTCAAACATACCAAATAGAAAGTTTACCAATTCGTGTATTAGACTTTTCCAATCCAGCAGAAAAAGCCCAGCACGACCGCCTCGTTTCTCTTGTAGATTCGATGCTTGAAATACAGAAGCAATACCACACAGCAACAACGGAAGCAGACAAGAAATTATTTAAGCAAAAAATAGACATATTAGACCACCGAATCGACACCCTCGTTTACCAGCTTTACGGCTTAACGGAGGAGGAAATTAGGATAGTGGAGGGGGAATAATTGTTAATTGTTAATTGTTAATTATTAATTTTTCTATGTCATTCTGGAGCGAAGCGAAGAATCCAGAAAAACCCTTCGAGCATACTAAATTCCGAAGGAATTTCATTATAGTAGTAAACACATAATTTGAAAGGAATATTATGTTATCAAGTTTTTATAATGATATAAAAAGTATATTAACAGAAGCCAGAAATAAATCTTATGCCGTAATTAATTCAATGATGGTTGAAACATACTGGCATATTGGAAAACGTATTGTAGAAGAAGAACAACAAGGTTCGGATAGAGCAACTTATGGTGAAAAATTATTGGAGAACCTCTCAAAAGAGCTTTCTACAGAGTTTGGCAAAGGATTTTCTTATGCGAACTTGCGAAATTTCAGACAATTTTATCTCACTTATCCCGACCCTGAAATTTGCTACGCACTGCGTAGCAATTTGACATGGACTCATCATCGCCTTATAATGAGGGTAGAAAATCCCGATGCAAGAGACTTTTATCTGAGAGAATGTGCCGAACAAAATTGGAGTAGTCGTGTTCTGGAACGAAATATTCACACCTTCTATTACCAACGTTTGTTGTCCTCGCAAAAGGAACCAGATTCTACGAACCAAAATCAATCATTAGAAAAGGCAAATATAAACGATTTTATAAAAGACCCTTATGTTTTTGAATTTTTAAACATACCTGAACCCATTTATGCAAAAGAGTTAGAAATAGAAACCGCTTTGATAGAAAACTTACAGCATTTCTTATTGGAATTAGGCAAAGGATTTTCATTTGTAGCCCGTCAATTCAGAATAAGCACCGAAACCAGTCATTTTTATATTGACCTTGTCTTTTATAATTATTTGCTTAAATGTTTTGTACTGTTCGACCTGAAAACAACCAAGTTAAGCCACCAAGACACTGGGCAAATGGATATGTATTTGCGTATGTTTGACGACCTTAAAAAACAGACTGATGACAACCCCACAATTGGTATAATACTTTGTGCCGAAAAAGACGAAACCATTGTAAAATACAGCATTCTAAAAGAGAATAAACAACTTTTCGCTACTAAATACATGCCCTTTCTTCCAACTGAAGCCGAATTGATTGCTGAGATTGAGCGTGAAAAAAAATCGTTAAAATCTTGAACTTTATTTACAGAAAATAGAAAATAATTATAATGGTAAATAAACTCTACGGCTTAACAGAGGAGGAAATTAGGATAGTGGAGGGGGAGTAAGTGTTTTTGTAAATAATTTAGAATTAATAAACATAAGGTTAAAATAATTTAATATAATATATCGTATATTTAATGTCATACTGGCATTAAAATAAATTTATGGTGTCAAAATAGCATATTTTAAGCAAATATGACAAATATTTTATATTGGCACAATTATTATATAGAAAAATAATAAATTATTTAACAATGGAATTTGAATGGAAAATGATAACGAAAATGAAGAAATGAAAGAATATAGAAATCAACTATACGTTTCAAGATTATATTCTGAACAACAGTTTGATAAATTAATAGTTTTATTATCAACAGGAGGTTTAAGTTTTAGTATTATGATTGCTAATAACCTTTACTCTAATCAAAATATTATAATTCATTCATCATTTCTTTTGATGTTTTTATGGATATCTTTTGCTTTATCATTGATATTAATGTTGTTTTCACAAATATCTTCTAGACGTTCATTTGATGATTTATTAAATGAAAAAGAAACAGAATGTTATGCTTTAATTACAAAATTTCTAAATTGGGTTTCATTAATACTATTTTTAATTGGTTTAATTTTTTTAATTATTTTTGCGAGTTTAAATTATGTCAAATGATACTAATAAAGGGCTAACGCCACCACCTAAACCCTTGCAACAAATTAATGAAGGTTTAATTCCGACACCACCACCCAAACCTACTAGTGTTAACGAAGGTTTAACGCCACCACCTAAACCTATTATTTCTAAGACAAATACACAAAAGAAAGAATAATTATGAATAATAAAATTGCTAGAAATCGTTTTGTATTAAGTTTTAATTCATCTTCCTATAAATCTATATCTTCATCTAATGAAGTTAATGATTTTGGTTGTGCTGATTATTTAGAAACAGTTCATTGCGGTGATTGTAAAAACAATAATATAAAATCGAACAATAAAAGGAATTACTTTATAAGTAACAAAAAAAAATTAAGCTCATTAAGTATCATTTCAGATAATACAAAAAAAAATAATAAAATGATACTTGTGGGCTTAGACTAATTTAATAATTAATAAAGGGTTTAAAATGAAACAGATATATTACGAAATTCTACCAGAATCGAAAATGAATTTAATTAAAATAATTAGCATTAATAAAGATAATGGTACTAAAATTGCATTTCTTCCTTACTTAAGAATAGACAATAATAGAATTGAAAATTTAAGTAAAGTTGATGATTTAATTTTAGATAGTGTAAAAATGATATATCCTAATAGCTTTGTTCAATGGGATAAAAAATTATTTTATGAAGATGAACAAAATAAAATTCTTTTTACATTATTTCAAGAAAAAAAAGAAATCATTATTAACTTTTTACCGGATATTAATTCAAACAATATTAATGAATATATTAATCTTTCTTTGCCTGCATTTGAATTTTCGTTATTTTTAAGAGTAAAAAATCAAAACGATAATGAATATATTCCTGATTTTCTTTGTGCTAAATACCCAGTAAAAGAAACAAAAAATATTAGTGATTGGTTAGATAGTTTAATTATCTTATAAGTATATTTGTTTTTATCTTTCTTCTCAAACCCTTCCTTCCTGCAAATCAAATTCAGAAGGAAATCTGACTTTAGGGGAAAAATGCAAAGCAGCAAGATGGACTCCACCTTCCAAGCGTGGAGTCCATCTGATAAATATCCCGCAGGGTGGGGTGAAATAAATCTCGTATTTATCAAAAAAAAACTTCACTCCAAAAA
>CAZCLJ010000064.1:0-18716 GCA_964499465.1 uncultured Hyphomicrobiales bacterium | reverse complement strand
TTCTGGATTCTTCACTTCGTTCAGAATGACAGTGTTAAATTATGTCATCTCCATTTAAATAAAGGTCTTTCTTTATCAGGGGTTGCCAATGACATTAAGATTTTGCACTATTAGTAAGCGGTTTAGTATGAAATAAAAAACCTTCCGAATCGCAATCCGGAAGGTTTTATTTTTATCATTTATCATTCATCATTTATCATTATTTTATTATTTCTGTATAATCATTAATGTAGTTGCTCTCTCAGTGCCATTCCGCAGAATCACGTTATAAACCCCTGATGCTATTTCACCAGTTTCAAAGTTTAATTTGTATGCTCCTACTTTGTATTCCTTGTTTCCTAATTTTGTTACCAAATCGCCTTTCATTGAGTAAATCAATATTTCTGCATCGCCATCATTTGCTATACTAAATTCAAATGTTGTATAGCTGGAAGCTGGATTTGGCACATTCTTTATACTTAATATATTGTTTGCATTGCTTTGAGCCGAAACTCTCGCTGAATAAATTGCATTCATTCTGTATTTCAACTCATCAAGCTCTGTATCGCCAGTTATTTCCTTAATTCTCGCTAGGGATAATTCTTGATATTCTAATGTTTTTGTATTGAATAACTTAACGAACAATGACTCGTTAAAAGTTGCTCCATCAACTTCATTTGTCATATCATCATCACCCCAAATTGTAACAACTGCAACACCATTTTCAATAGCAGCACTTCCCAGAATCTCATTATTTTGGTTGAATACTGCAATTTCATTTTCGATATTATCGCCATCAAGATTAACTAACAATGTTGCATTATTGCCGGTGTTGCTGAACTGTGGCGAAATATGTTTTGCAAGCGGAGTGAAATGCTCGCCTGCAACAGCTCGTTGGGCAGAATTTGACGGATAAGTCAGGACTGCATTATCATTAGTATAAATATAATAACCTTCGCCTGGATTCATATAACCAAGTGTATTTAATCCCCAAGCAGGCGCAAATACCCCACCATCGTTACTCTTGACTAATATATATTCACCTTCAATACTGGATAACGCAAATTCCGGTGATGTTTGATTATCGCGCAAATACGAAATTAGGTTCCAACCATCATTAAGTTGAATTGGATAATACTCGGGAACAATGTTTTGACCTTGCAAAATTAGCTGAGCATTGCTTGTTGCGTTGACTGCATAACCGAGTGATGGATTCCAATTCCTGATTGTATTCAAATCCCAGGCGGGAACATACATTAAGCCATTGCCGGTTTTAACAATATTGATTTGATTTGAAATGCCTCCGAATATGTCTTCAATATCCAGATTTCTTGGTTCAATATAGCTTGAAATCAAATTCCAGCCGGATTGCAAATCAATAACTTGGCTAACAGCACCTTCGCGACCTCCAATAATATAGCTACCATTCATCAACTTCCTGCAATCAGTCAAATCATTTACAGCAAGCACAGTATAGCTCCCAGCCACAGTTTGTTCACCAAATGAAATCGAAGTTCCTGTTCCAGGTAAGCTAAGTCCGGTTTGAGTTCCATTAAGCTGCAAGAAATATGTAATACCGAGTTCGGAGCCGTCCAGTCCAACAACAGATTCTTCACCCACTACGTTAAACACCAATGGCAGCGGATTGACGTATATTATAGCTTCACCGTCGCTTGTATTCGTGCAGCCATTTGCATCAGTAATGGTTGCAATTGCATAAACAGTCGTAACGAGTGGCTTTACTTTTCTGTAATATGTTAAAGTGTTTATACGTGCTGCACTCCAGCCATCTTCAAATACGATAAAGAATGGAGGTGTTCCTGTTAATTGAATTGATAAATATGCTGCAGTGCCATAACAAATGGTTTGTTCGCCACTCAAACTTGCTGTAGGCAATGGATTGACTGTGATTGTTGCTGAACCTGTGCCAACATTTGAGCAGCCATTTCCATCAGTTACGTTAGTAATAGTATAGACCACATCATCTGTTGGAGCTACTTCTCTTAAGTATGGACTTGACAAAACGTTTTCAGCTATGAAGCTATCTGAAAAAGTGATTGTCCATGGGGCTGTTCCAGTTAAATCAACAGACAATACTGCGATTGAACCACTGCAGACAGCATCATCGCCGCTCAAACTTGCTGTTGGCAAAGGATTTACGGTTACAGTTGCACTTCCGGTGCCGGCAATATTTGTATTGCAGGCATCAATTATTGCTGTGATTGTATAAACAGTTGTTTCCGTTGGACTTACTTCTCTTTGATAAGTAAATGAATTAATGTCTTCTGCTACAAAACCGTCGCTAAATTCGAGAGTAAATGGTCCGTTGCCAGTCATTACAACATTTAAAGCAGTTGATTCACCAAAGCAAATCGTAGCATCACCACTAATTTCTGCAGTTGGCAAAGGATTTACTGTGATTGTTGCTGAGCCGGTGCCTTCAACTGAGTTATTACAATTATCAGTAACATCAGTAATTGTATATACTGTTGTTATAATTGGACTTACAGTTCTAATGTATGGTGATGTTTGAATATCATCAATTGTTACATTATCAGAAAAAGTTATTGACCAAGGAGCTTCACCTGTCAAATCTACAGTTAAATCAGCTTCCAGACCATCGCAAATAGAAGTGCTTCCACTTATTGTTGCAGTAGGTAAGTCGCCGACTTCAATAGTTGCAGAGCCAGTGCCAGTTGTAGAAAGTCCGCAGTCATCTGTTACGTTTGCTAAAGTATAAACTGTTGTTGTTAATGGATTTACGTTCCTGATATAAGGATTTACATTTACATTTGTTGCTATAAAGCCGTCTTCAAATTCGATAGTAAATGGTGCAGTTCCTATCAAATCAACCGTCAAATCGGTATTTGAGCCATAACAAATTGAAGCATCACCGCTTAAAACTGCTTCCGGAAGTGGGCGCACTGTAATCGTTGCCGTTCCGGTGCCGATATTTTCACAGCCATTAAAGTCAATTATTGAAACAATGCTATATTCGGTCGTTTCTGTTGGACTTACTTCTCTTTGATAGCTTAAAGAATTGACATTATCAGCAACGAATCCGTCTGAAAATTCAATACTAAACGGCATTGTTCCAGTCAAATCGACAGTTAAATCTGCACTTGTTCCATTGCAAATTGTTGCATCACCACTTATAGCTGCGGTTGGCAATGGATTTACAGTAATTTCGGCATTTCCAGTTCCAACATTTTCACAACCATTTCCATCTGTAACATTTAATATTGTATAATCAAATGTTGTATTTGGACTTACTTCTCGTATATAAGGTGAATTTAAAATGTTATTTTCAGTAAAATTATCGGAGAAAGTAACGCTCCAAGGTGCTTCACCAGTAAGAGTTACAGTTAAATCTGCTGTTTCAGCGCTGCATATTTCAGTAGTTCCAGAAATACTTGCAGTAGGAAGCAGGTGAACAGTAATTTCTGCTTCACCAGTTCCAGAAACAGTGTTAGCGCAGTTATCAGTAATTGAAACTGTGTATATCGTTGTTTCTGTTGGGCTTACGCTTCTTTCGTAAGGTGATGTAGTTAAATTATCAATAATGAAACCATCTGAAAATGTGAGAGACCAAGGTGAAGGCCCAGTCATTACAACAGTTAAATCCGTGCTTTCGCCATTGCAAATTGCAGTAGTACCAGTTATTTCTGCCGTTGGTAAATCACCAACTGTAATTTCTGCTGTGCCTGTTCCAATTGCAGAAAGCCCGCAGGCATCTGTAACATCTGTAATTGTATATGTAATATTCTCAGTAATGTTCTCAATCGTTCTTGTGTATGGCGTTGTTTGGATATTGTCAATTGTTACATCATCACTAAAGGTTACGCTCCATGGTGCTTTTCCAATTAAATTAACAGTCAAATCTGCATCAGCACCATAGCAAATTTCAGTTGTTCCGCTTATAACTGCCGTTGGCTGTGGATAAACTGTAACTAAAGCTGAACCAGTTCCAACGCTTGAGCAGAAATAACCGTCTGTTACTTCGGTAATTGTATAATTTGTTGTTTGGTTTGGACTTACTTCTCTTATGTAAGTAGTAAGATAGGAAACGACCTGATAGCCATCACTGAAAGTCAATCCAAATGGTGCAATACCAGTCATTGTTACTGTCAAGTCAGTTGATTCACCGTTACAAATTGTAGCATCTCCACTTATTGCTGCAGTTGGCAATGGACGAACTATAATTTGGGCAATTCCAAGTCCGTAATTAGAACAGCCATTTCCATCTGTTACATTAAGTAAAGTATAATTGGTTGAAGCAGCTGGGCTTACTTCTCTTTGGTAAGGAGATGACAAAATTCCTGTAATTGGATTCGATGGGTCATCTGAAAATGTTAAGCTCCAGGGGGCTTCGCCAGTTAGTTCAACTGTTAAAATTGCAGAGCCACCATCGCATATTGCAGTAGTTCCGTAAATAGTTGCAGTTGGTTTTGGATTTACTATTATAATAGCTAATCCAGTTCCAGTATTTTCGCAGCCATTTCCATCAATAACGCTTGTTACACCATAAGCACAGGATTTACTTGGGCTTACAGTTCTGATGTATGGATTGTCTGATGTTGTTACAGAAGCCCTGTCTGAAAATACGATTGTCCAGGGAGATTGCCCAGTCAGAGAAACAGCTATATCGGTTGAATTTCCCAGACAAATCTCAGCATCTCCTGTTATGAGTGCTGTTGGTAGTGGGTTTATGGTAATTGTTGCTGTTCCAGTGCCAGTATTTGTGCAGCCATAAGCATCAACTACGCTTGTAACTGAGTAATTGGTTACAGGATTTGTTGGTTTAACTGTTTTTTTGTAGGTATAACCGCTTACGTAAGCAAAAGAGCCATCGCTAAATGATATTAAAAATGGCGCCATACCTGTTAAAGCAACATTTAGTTGTGCATATTCCCCGCTACAAATTGAAGTTGTTCCACTAATTGTTGCAGTTGGAAGTGGGTTTACTGTTATTGTTGCTGTTCCGGTTCCTACGTTTGAACAACCATTATTATCAGTAACTTCTTCAATTGTATAAACAGTTGTTGTTGCTGGATTTACTATTCTTACGTAAGGATTAGAACTAGTTACTATTGGAGTTGGCGAATCTGAAAATGTTAAACTCCAAGGTGCTTCGCCAGTTAATGCTACTTTTAGTTCAGTAGAAGAGCCGGCACAAATATAAGTAGTTCCGGAAAGAACTGCAGTAGGAAGTGGATTCAATGAAACTGTTGCACTGCCAGTTCCGGTATTTGAACAATTTGCATCTATTACTCTTTTTATTGTATATACTGTTGTTCTCGAAGGAGAAACACTTCTCGTATGTGGTGATTCTGAAATGCCACTTTCACTTACTCCATCTGAATAAACGATTGTCCAGGGCGCTGTTCCAGTTAAAGCAACTGACAAATCTGTTGATGAACCAGAGCAAATTTCAGCATTTCCGCTTAGTGTTGCAGTTGGCTTTTCATTAACGGTTACAGTTGCAGAGCCAGTGCCAGTGTTTGAACAATTTGCGTCATTAACTTCTGATATTGTATAAACTGTTGTTGATGTAAGACTTACTTCACGAACAAAAGGAGAAGAAGTTATTCCAATAAAAGCTATTGGGTTATCGCTAAATATCAATGACCAGGGACCTTCACCAGTTAAATGAACTGTTAGCCATGCACTTGTTCCAGAGCAGATTGTTGTTGTTCCGGAAAGAACTGCTGTTGGTTTTGAATGTATTGCTACAGTTGCTGTACCTGTTCCAACGTTTGAGCAATTTGCATCACTTACACTTGTAATAGAATAAATCGTTGTTTGGTTTGGAGTTACTTCTCTTGTGTGCGGAGAAGAATTTGCTATTTCTGAATATCCATCTGAATATGTCAAATTCCAAGGACCGTTACCAGTCAAAGCAACTGACAAATCTGTTGATAAACCAGCGCAAATTTCTGCGTCTCCGCTAATTGTGGCTGTTGGTAAGTCATAGATTGTAATTTCTGCTGTACCTGTTCCAGTATTTGAGCAGCCATTTGCATCTTCTACATTTGTAACTGTATAATCAGTATTTGAAGCTGGACTTACAGTTCTTATGTAAGTATTATTATTTGCAACAGCTTCAAAGCCGTCATTAAATGTAAGATAATAAGGTGCTGTTCCAGTTAAAGTTACGGTTAAATCAGCATTTTCGCCGGGACAAATTGAAGTTGTTCCGCTTATAGTTGCGGTTGGCAATGGATTAATTTCAATCACGGCACTGCCAGTCATCGTTCTTGTGCAAGTTCCAATTATTGCTTCAACTGTATAAGTTCCTTCACTTGTTTGAAGTCCAAATGAAATAGCTGCGCCAGTTCCAGCAACAGGAGTTCCAGTATCAGTGCCATTTAATTGTAATTGATAATTTACTCCGCTTTCTGAATCTTCCATACCAATAGCAACTCCAGTTCCACCGTTACAATAAGAACCACCACCAGTTACAGCAAATAATAATGGCAACTGGTTGATTGTAACATTTGCACTGCCAGTCATTGTGTTTGAACATAAAGTAGTTGCATTTGTTGCTTCTACTGTATAAGTTCCTTCAAGAGTTTTATTTCCAAAATTAATGCTTGAACCAGTTCCAGCAACAGGGATTCCAATATTATTCCCATTTCTTAGTAATTGATAATTAACACCAGATTCAGAGCCATCTAATCCAATTTCAACTCCATCACCGCCATAGCAGTAAGCACCACCACCAGTTACGCTATATGCAGTGGGGAGCGAGTTTACTGTTACAGTTGCAGTTCCGGAAACATTAGCTGCCAGATTGCAGCCATCTGTTACAGTTATAGTGTATTCTGTTGTTGTTTCAGGGTTTACTTGTCTTTGGTAAGTATTTCCAAAATACCAAATAATTGAAAATCCATCGCTAAAATCAATGTAATATGGTGCAACACCAGTTAATGCAACTGTTAAATCAGCAGTTTCACCGGCGCAAATAGTTCCGCCACCACTTAAAACCGCAGTAGAAGTTGGGCGAATTGTAATAGTCACAGAGTCAGTGCCTATTGCAGAACAACCATTTGCATCGGTAACGTCTGTTATTTTATATTTAGTGGTTGAATTCGGACTTACAGCTCTTGCGTAATTTGAATTAAGTATGTTTACAATTGTTACACCATCAGAAAAAGTTACAGACCAGGGGGCTGTTCCTGTTAAAGTAACATACAGATTTGCCAGAGTATTTCTGCAAATTGTTGCGTTTCCAGATAAAGCTGCTGAAACGGCTGGATTTATTGTTACTGTCCAGCTTCCTGTTGACTGAGTAAATTCAGTATTGCAGGTTCCATCTTTTGCAAAGCGAGTATAAGTAGTTGTTTCAGTTAAAGATGCAGGTGGAGTAAATGTAGCAGAATTCGATTCTGATATAACTTCACCATTTGCTTTCCATTGGTAGGTAATAGTTCCATCTCCCCCACTTGCTGCAGTTGAACTGGTTATTTCTGTAAATGTTCCGGTATTATTGCAAATTACTTCGCCAGCAGTTGCAATAGCTCCGGCAGTGAATTGCGTTCTTACTGTAATTTGTATAACATTTGATTCGACTGCATTTGCCCAGTCTTCTTCGCAGTTTACCCTTGCTAATCGTTTATACCAAGTGGTTTGGGTAAGTGTATCAGGAGAATAACTTGCAGCATTTGTGCTTTCAATATCAGAAAATTCATCAGTACTGTTTGTAGTAGATTTTTGCCATTTATATTCTAAAGTACCTGAGAAACCTGTAGGTACAGTTGAATTTGTTATTTCCGCTGGAACTGCGTTATAGCAAATAGTTTGAGCTTCTGCAATAACACCTCCGTTTGTTGGATTAATGCAAATTGGGTCAACTCCACTTGTCCATTCGTAAGCTCCCATATCTATTGTTGTGTTTTGGATGCGATTTTCTCCACGTCTATCTTTGTCAATAACTGGATATGGTGCAAGAACATAAGCATTATTACCTGCATCAACGCAAGGAGAACTGCCACTAATACGGAAATCATCGTTTGCTGTATCTACAAATTCCGGATTAGATGTAATGCTATTAGTATCAGTAATACTACCAAAAATATCGCCATTTCCGTTTGAATAGCAAGAATTATTCAGTATTAATGAACTGCTGCCGAGATATGCCTGATTGCCATCCAAAATAGCTGTATTACCCCAGATAATTGAATTATACAGGTTGATTAATGAAGATAAAGAGTATATTCCAGCACCATTCATTGCTGAATTATTAGCAATAGTCGAATTAATGAAATATGATGAGATTACACTATTGCTAAATATTCCACCACCCCATAGCGCACTGTTTTTAGTAATAACAGCATTAATATATATTGGGGACGAGCAGTCATCATCCTCAATACCACCACCAAAAGTCATTGTTGAATTATTTGTTATTGTTGCATTTGTAACAACAGGAGCTGAAGAGTAGTTAACTATACCAGCACCACCATTGTATGATGAATTATAAGAAATTATTATATTAGTAAGTGTTGGCGAAGAATGTTCATTATATATTCCACCACCAAAATAGGCATAATTTGAAGATAATTTTGTATTAGTAATAACAGGGGAGGAATTTTCATTGTATATTCCGCCGCCCTGTTCCGCATTATTATAAGAGATTATTGCATAATCAATAACAGGTGATGATTCATAATTAGATATCCCAGCGCCCGTATTTGCATAATTTCTTGAAATTTCTACATCTTGAACTATTGGCTCAGAATTATTTTCATTATATATACCACCACCATCACCATCAGCAAAGTTATTATATATAATTAAATTTCTAAGAATTGGTGAAGATGAACTATTAAATATACCTCCACCTTTTCTAAAATCATAATAATAAAAATAATCAACATCAGCATTTCCGCCAGTTATCGAAAACCCATCAAGAATAGCAGTGCTGTCCAATCCTACGCTGTCTGGATGATAAAAAACGTGATAGCAGTTATCATCTCCTGTTGTATCAATATAACCCTCCTGATTAACATCAAATAAATCATTTCCCAGCAAATCACCACTTAATATAGTTTCATTAGTAGCAAAATCTCTATCTGCTAAATCGAAAGTATTCGGGTCTTCAGTTCCGGCAAATCCACCGTAAATTGAAACCATGTTTTTCATACGGAAATGATAATAGCGAGTTGTATCACCATTCAAATCATAAGAAGAAGTTGGTTTGTAAGTTCCAGCTTTTACCCAGATTTGGCAACCTTCTGAAGCTAAATTCAAAGCCGACTGAAGAGTTTTCTTTGCATTTGCCCAGGAAAAACCATCATTTCCATCGGATTTTGAGGTATCAACAAAAATAATCATTTTATCCGGGTCTGTTCCTTCTGTCCATTCGTAAGCCCCCATATCAATTGTTGTGTTTTGGATACGATTTCTACCAGCAATATCTTTAGCTTCATCATTGTAATCATTATACCCACTATCAACACAAGGAGAAACACCAAATAACCGGAAATCTCCATTTACAACATCAATAAATCTTGGATTACTCGTAATGCAGGAATTTGGAGTAATTGTTGCCCCAGACAGAGTATGTATATCACCTGTTTTATTAGAATAACAGGAGTTATTTAATAATAACAGATTGTCTGCACCATCAAGATAGAACTGTTTTCCAAAAGCTGATGCATCATTACCCCATATTATTGAGTTGTTAAAAGTTACTGTCGAATTGCTAATACTAACTATACCTCCTCCATTAATCCCAGAATAATTATTACTGATTGTAACATTATTAAAAGTCGGATTTGAATGTATAATACAAACACCACCACCTCTGGGATCAAAATCAGGTACTCCAGCTATTGCACGATTGTTGCTGATTAAAACATTTGTTAAAGTTGGCGAACTATACCAATTATATAAACCACCACCTTGGTAAGATGTATTATTAATAATCTTTGTATTAGTTATTTTTGGAGAAGAATAATTGCAGTATATACCACCTCCAAGTCCGCTCCCACTTTCTGAACGCAATCTTGTATTGTTATTTGTAATAATTAAATTATTTAAGGTTGGCGATGATAAAGAGTCATTATACATACCAGCACCATAATTATGAGGTTCGTTTGCATTAGCAAAACCGTCTCTAATCGTAAATCCGTCAAGGATAGCAGTGCTATCTAAAGCAAAACCTTTAGGATGGTAAAACACGTGAAAGCAGTTGTCGGTGCTATCTCCGATTGTTCCAACATCGCCACTTATTATTGATGGATGTGTAGAAAAATCGCGGTTTGCCAAATCAAAAGTAGCAAAATCTTCTGTTCCAGCAAAGCCACCGTAAATAGAAACACCGTTTTTCATTTGTAAATGATAATTACGTAATGATATAACACTACCAATCAAAGTATGATAGTAAGTTGGTTTGTAAGTACCTGCAGCAGCCCAAATTTTATCACCGGTATTTGCATAATAAATAGCAGTTTCTAAATCTGTAAATGCGTTAGCCCAGCTATCGCCGGCATTGCTTCCGCTTGCGTCTGCTTTAACATAGATTAATGGAACTGTATCCGGGTCCACTCCTTCTGTCCACTCGTAGCAGCCCATATCTATTGTTGTGTTTTGGATACGGGCTCTTCCAGCTAAATCTTTTACTTCAGTGCTATAAGCATTATTCCCAGTATTCAAACAAGGTGAATTCTTTCTAATTCTGTAATCTTTTGCTGAAGAATTAACAAATTTTGGACTACCAATAATGCAGTCATTTGCAGTAAAAGTTGGACTAGAATAAAGCATTGTATCTTCTGCTCGAATAGAATAACAGGAGTGATTTAATATTAAATTAGCACCTGCAGAAAAAAGATAAAACTGATTCCCATCAATAGCAGCTTTATTTCCCCATATTATGGAATTGTTTAAAGTTACTATGCAATTACTAGTACAACTTAAGCCACCTCCATGCAAATGAGCATAATTATTGCTGATTGTAACATTATTAAAAGTCGGGTTTGAACTAATATTACAAACGCCACCTCCAACACTAGAATAACCAAGGTTAGTATAACCAGATAATGCACTATTATTGCTTATTAAGACATTTGTAAGAGTTGGAGAACTACTTGTATTATATAAACCGCCACCTGCAAAAGAACTATTATTGGTGAGCTTTGTATTAGTAATTTTTGGTGAAGAATTTTGGCAATAAATACCTCCTCCTCTTCCGCTGTGTCCACTTCCCGGCGAATATCTTGTATTATTATTTGTAATAATTAAATTACTTAAGGTTGGTGATGATGCGTTATTATACATACCACCACCAAAATTATGCGGAGTATCTCCGCTAGCATATCCGTCTCTAATCGTAAATCCGTCAAGGACAGCGCTGCTATCCAAACCTAAACCGTTTGGATGATAAAACACGTGATAGCAGTTGTCGGCAGTATCTCCGACTGTTCCAATATCGCCACTTAATATTGTTTCGTTTGTTGTAAAATTCCTTAAAGACAAATCATAATCACTTGCTTCACCTCCGGCAAAGCCACCGAAAATTTTAACTCTGTTTTTCATTTGGAACGTTCTGAATCTTTCACCAATTTCGCTCACTTGTTTGGTAGGTTTGTAAGTTCCTGCTTTAACCCAGATTGTATCACAGCTAACAGCAACATCTAAAGCAGCTTGAAGACCTTCAAAAGCATTATCCCAGGACGTTCCGTCTTTTGCTCCGGCGCCTGTTGTAGTTACGTAGTATGTTCCCCAGGGGTCAGTTCCTTTTTTGTATTCGTAAGCCCCCATATCAATAGTTCCGGAAAGTCCGGTAGTTTTATTCAGTTTTCTGCCGACACCAGCTCCGCGAATATCAGTTTCAAAATCGTTATAAGCATTATTACCAGCATCAGCGCAAGGAGATGTAAGCAAAAGGCGGAAATCGTCGTTTGCTGCATCTACAAAATTTGGATTTGTTGTTATATTATTATTTGTATTTTCATAACAATACACTGAATTTATAATAATATCATTTGGATTGTTTGAATAGCATGAATAGTTAAGGATTAAACAATTTTGCCAATTATAAATTTGATTGCCAGCTCCTCCGCAGGTATTTCCCCAGATAATTGAATTATTTATTGTTAAGTTTCCGGTTGACATACCAATACCGCCAGCATTCGCATTCGCATGGTTATTAACAATAGTAACATTATTCATAACTGAAGTTCCACCGCTTATACTCATTGCACCACTTCCACCATCTGAAAGGTTGTTAGCCATTAAAACATTAGTAAAAGTAGACGAAGAACCTCCCTGCATATCAAAGGCGCCACCTCTTCCTGCAAAATTATTGATTATCTTTAAATTTTGAAGTATTGGTGAAGCAACCCAATTATAGAATGCACCACCACAACCGTGTGGGTCTCCTGCTCCGTTTGCGTTGCCACCTTTTAAAGTAAAACCATCTAAAACCGCAGTACTATCAATTCCAATATTTGGATGATAAAAAATATGATAGCAGTTGTCATCGCCAGTTGTTCCCTGATAGCCACCATTTGCAACATCAAAATCATCATTCCCACTCAAATCCCCACTCAATATTGTTTCGTTTGCATTAAAATCACGTTGAGAAAGTTCTGTTTCAGTTCCGTCAAAGCCACCATAAATAGCAACTCCGTTTTTCATTCTGAAATGATAGAAGCGGGAAGTATTTGTTAAATCATAAGCAGAAGTTGGATTGTATGTTCCGGCTTTTACCCAGATTTGGGCACCTTCTGTAGCTATATCTAAAGCTGCCTGCAAAGTAGTAAAGGCATCAGCCCAACTCGAACCATCATTTGCACCTGAAGCATCGTGCTTAACAAATATTGGCGGAGATGCAGGGTCGGTGCCTTCTTTGTATTCATAAGCTCCCATATCAATAGTCCCAAGTTGAGTATGGTCTGTTTTTAGCACTTTTCTGCCGAAACCAACGCCACGAATATCAGTTGTTAAGTCATTATAAGCATCATTTCCAACGTCAGCGCAGGAAGAAGTGCCATAAAGACGGAAATCGCCATTTGCAGCATCGACAAATTTTGGATTTGTTGTTATATTATTATTTGTTGCAGTTAATGAACCACCTAAAACAGAAGTAACATCACCTGAAGCATTTGAATAACAAGAATAATTTAAAGTTGCAATGGAAGAAAATATAAAAAATTGCTTACCGCTACCTGAAGAATTTCCCCAAATTATACTATTATTTAAAGTTGTTTTCCTGCTTGCATTTGGTTCTTCATCGCTAATATAAAAAGCACCACCATTAGTAGTTGCTGTATTATTTGAAATAGTGCTGTTAGTTATTGTAATGTTTGTTCTTTCATCGCAAAAAGCACCCCCAGATGTAGCAGAATTTTCAAAGAATAATGAATTAGTGAATGTTGCTGATGACCCATTATTGTATATTGCACCGCCATATACAGCAGAATTATTTCTAAATATGCAATTATTAATTGTAGGAGAATTACTTATGTTATACAAAGCTCCACCATAGCTATGAGTACTTGCCCCATCAGCATTTCCACCAGTAATAGTAAATCCATCAAGAACTGCGGTACTTGTTAAAGCCGGGCTTAATGTATTTGGATGATAAAACACGTGATAGCAGTTATCAGAATTATTATTTTCAGTTCCAATATCAGCACTCAAAATAGTTTCATTTGTAACAAAATCCCTGTCCGCCAAATCGAAAGTAGCTTGGTCTTCTGTCCCAGTAAATCCGCCATAAATAGCCACTCCATTTTTCATTCTGAAATGATAATAGCGGGAGGTATTTGTTAAATCATAAGCAGAACTTGGTTTGTAAGTACCTGCTTTTACCCAGATTTGGGCACCACTTCCAGATAAATCCAATGCTGCCTGCAAAGTTTTCTTAGCAGTTGCCCAAGATAATCCATCTCCGTCGTCATTTGCTTTTTCAGCATCAACAAAAATAGTAATTCTTTCTGGGTCGGTTCCATCTGTCCATTCGTAGCATCCCATATCAATAATTGTATTTTGAATACGCACCCTTCCTGCAATATCGGTTGCTTCAGTATTGTAAGTATTATTTCCGGTATTAACACTGGGCGAAATACCCAAAAGACGGAAATCACTATTTGCTGCATTAATAAATTCAGGTGAGCTATCAATATTATTGCTACTATCAGTTCCATAAGCTATATTCCAAGCTGAACTTCCTCCACTACCTTCAATATTAGAATTATAGAACTGTGGATTTGCTGAATTTGTAATATATATTTCACTACCCGGTGAATCATTTCCCCAAATAACAGAATTTTGAATAATCGGTTGAGCAGCAAAATTACCTATTGATGCGCCAGAAGAAAGAGCATAGTTGTTGGTAAAAGTGCAATTAATAAAAGATGGAGTAAAGGTTGAACCAGAATTATAAACGGCACCACCATAACGTCCGGCATAATTACCTGAAAAAAGGCAATTTTTAAAATTCGGACTTGCCCCTACGTTTCTAACTGCACCACCGTCGTCTTGCGTATCTCCAAAAGTTTTATTATTCAGAAATTTGCAATTGGTTATTGTTAAATCAGCGTCGTTAAATTGATAGCTGGCTGCAGAATACTGATACGCAAAATTATGTTTAAATATGCAATTATTTAGCGTCTGGGCACAGCTATCATTATACATACCGGCACCGCTATCAAAATGATAAGTAACATTAGTACTGTCAGCATTGCCACCAGAAATTGTAAATCCGTCAAGTATAGACGAACTTGAAAGCCATAAGCTATTTGGATGATAGAACACATGATAACAATTTTCAGAATTATTTGCAAATGTTAAAGTGCTTCCACTTCCAGTAACAATATCGTCTCCATTCAAATCACCACTCAAAATAGTTTCATTAGTAACAAAATCCCTGTTAGCTAAATCGAAAGTAGTCGGTTCTTCAGTGCCAGCCAATCCACCATAGATTGCAACTCCCTCTTTCATTTGGAAAGTTTTAAATCTATCACCTGTTCCATCAACTTCAGTAGTTGGTTTGTATGTACCTGTTTTAACCCAGATTTGGTCGCCACTTGTTGCAATATTTAAAGCCGGTTGAAGTCCTTCAAAAGCATTATTCCATGATTTTCCGTCTTTTGTTCCGGCGCCTGCAACAGTTACGAAGTATGTTCCCCATGGGTCTGTTCCGTCAGTCCATTCGTAACAGCCCATATCTATTATAGCGTTTTGGATTCTGTTTTCGCCTCGAATGTCTTTATCAATCACAGGATTTGGTGCCTCAACATAAGCGTTACTACCGGTATTAACGCAAGGAGAATTACCAGATATTTTAAAATCTTGATTTTCTACATCAATAAAATTCGGATTGGAATTAGTGCAATTCGCTGTAACAGGTGTTCTTGTAACATCATTGGTGCCGTTTGCATAGCAGGAATTGTTAATGTTTGTTACAGTATATGTAGTTGAATTAATATACAACTGTTTGCCGCTTGAAGATGCAATATTGCCCCACAAAATAGAATTATTTATATTGGTGGTACAATATGAAGAGCTGTTGGGATAATTATTATTACAAATACCGCCACCCCTTGTTCCGTGATTATTGGCAATTGTAGTATTTGTTATTGTTACAGTGCAAGTAACTGAATTACTATTATTGTATATACCACCACCTTGATAATCTGTATAATTATCATAAATCAATGAATTAACTATAGTAACATTTGAATTATGGTTTAGAATAGCTCCACCATTTTCATCTGAATAATTCTCTGTAAAAATACAATTTGATACAGTAGTAGAAGAAAACTGATTAAATAATGCACCACCAGCATAATCGGCAAAATTATTAATAAATTTCAAACTTTTGAGTGATGGACTATTATATGAATTATGAATACCACCACCATTAATATGGCTGCTGGATAAATTTGCATTTCCACCTGTTATAGTAAATCCATCAAGAACGGCAGTGTTATCCAATCCCAAACCATTTGGGTGATAAAATACGTGATAGCAATTATCATCGCCAGTAGTTCCCTGATAGCCACCATTTGCAGCATCAAAATTATCATCTCCATTCAAATCCCCGCTTAAAATGGTTTCATTTGTAACAAAATTACGGTTTGCTAAATCGAAAGTAACTGGGTCTTCACCTCCAGCAAAACCACCGTAAATTTCAACTCCGTTTTTCATACGGAAATGATAATAACGAGAAGTATTGGTTAAATCATAAGCAGATGTTGGTTTGTAAGTTCCGGCTGCGACCCAGATTTGGTCACTGCTTCCAGCTATATCCAAAGCTGCTTGCAAAGTTTTCTTAGCATTTGCCCAAGATAGACCATCTCCGGAATCGTCAAGTCTTGAGGCATCTACAAAGTATATTACTATTGGCACTTCGTAAGTAGCATTAAATTTAATTTCCCAATTATCATTACCAGCATTCCACTGTTTTGTTATAGTAAAGTTTGACCAATTAGATGCATTAATTGGACTAACAGTTCCAGTTAAAAAAGGTTCTTCGCTCGTAGTAGCAAGCAAAATATTAATTGTTGTATCACTAAAAGCAGTTAAATTATTTAAGTCAATTTGAAAATGTCGTGAAACATCAATTGTACCGTTGGTTTCTTCGTCAGAAGTAATTCTATTATAAATGCAATTAATTCTGTTTGTAACAAAATCGGAGCCATCTTTTTTAATTTTGAATTTAATATAACCTGTATTTGCTTCATCTTCATTTATTATCCTGACTCCATATTTTAGGTTTAAAGTTCCAGTATTTTCATTATCGGTTAAATCCAATACTCCATATTCTCCTAATGTAATAGTACTAGCAGAAGCACTCATACCTTCTATTGTTATTTCTCCACCCTGTTTCACAAATGTAGTAACAACAGAAGTCCCTTCAATAAGCATTTTAAATCTATTAAATGAACTACTTGGATTAAAATACAAAGTAGAACCATCTTGAAAATTAATATTTCCGTAATAGTTTTCAAAACTACCAGTAAAAGTAGCGTCTATTGCAGTGACATCACCAATTTTCAGCAAAGCAGTAGAACTGTTGCTTTGTGTCGTGCTAATAAAATTATTAGTATATGTTCCAGTCGAGTTAATCGTAGCGGTACCACCATCAACGATTTCAATATCTTGCCCTTGTAGTGGCACCAACATAAATAGCAAAGCAAACATAATAGCTTGCAAATACTTAGTAAAACATAATTTTTTCATTAAAAATTCCATAAATTTATTTTTTAATTTTATTAGCTGTTAGCTGTATGTTATTGTATTTAAATTCTTCCTGAATAATTTTTAGTTCAAAATGATAAATTTATTTAATTCCGTAAGATGAGCTAATATTAGAACATCAAAATTTGTAAATTTCATTTTATTCAGGAATAAATCCAATTTCGTATGAAAAGTTTCTTACAATTTCAATAATAGTTTTCTTTATTTGTTCCCAATTAATTTCAATAAACATTTTAGGAAAAGGTTGATTTTCGGCATCGTTAAAATATACCAAAGCTTTATGTAAATGATAATCGCTTTGAAGTATTATTCCATATTTTTTTAAATATAAGTTACTAATTTCATTTAATTTGTATAGTTTTAGTAGAAAGTATAAATCTATAAAATCTTTTCTGCTTCCTCTTCCAGAAATAGCTTGCAATTTCATTAAAAAAATGTCTAAAGTAGAAGCAATTTTTAAATTATGATGTTCAATTGGTTTATCAATTAAATCATATTGAACTTTAAAAAATGAGATTTGAATATTGTTTAAAAAGCAGTGTAATATATTGTTAGTATGAGAAATAACTTTTACTATACCTAACTTTTGAAGTTCATTTAAAATAGATAAAGTATCGAAAGAAATGCAAGTGAAAAAATCAAAATCAATTGATTCTCTATGCCCTATCTGCAAAGCTAAACCAGTTCCACCAGCGAGGTAAAAATCCTTAATCCAGTCAAAATGAATTATTTTATCAAATATTTCTCTTTGATAATCAGGTAAAACATCAATTTTCAATTCATTATACATTATACATAACTTTCCAATAATTACAAGTCATTTCATCAATTTCACGGTTTTTTTGAACAAGGTTTAAAATAAATTTTTTTGATATTTTTTTTGCAAGATACTTTAAAGAATTATTATCACCAAAACTCAAAATCCTCGATGCAATAAAATCCTTATAATCTTCAAAATAAAGTTCATCGAAATTAACATCCCAAAAAAGATAACGCATCTCTTCCGGCAGCTTGGTTTTGCTTTTAATTCCGGTCTGTTCTTCCATAACCTACTTTTTATTATAAATTATTTTTTTTATATTAACAAATATAAAAAAATATTAAAAAATACAATTTTTTATTATCATTTTAACCATTTTAAACTTGCATAAGAATCTATAACTCACCTTATGTAATTTGATATTCTGCCCTCTCAGACAAAACAAATGCTTTATTATAATGGAGATGACATAATAGTTTGTCGGTCATTCTGAGGCGAATATAAACGAAGACGTTTACTTTTGAGAAAATGAACTTTTTAGTCATCAGATGACTGCCAGTCATCTGATGACTGCCAGTCATCTGATGACTTACGCTTTTATATTTATCATTATAATTACATATAATATATATAGTTATATGCTATAAAAGCCAAAGTTGTTCATTAGGAACGAAGTGAAGAATCCAAAGGATAGTGGTTTAAAGAAATTTTTCTGGATTCTTCACTTCGTTCCTAATGAACCACTTCGGCTTTTTTATCACGTAAC
>CAZCLJ010000063.1:0-18803 GCA_964499465.1 uncultured Hyphomicrobiales bacterium | reverse complement strand
ATTTACTAATTTAACTCTTTTTTATTAATTTCACAACATTTCCAGTAGAACCATTAAAGAAAATAATAAAATTACTACTTCTGAAATTGCAAAAAAATTAGATGTTGTAAGAAGAACTATTGCTAGAGATATTGATGATTTGAAAAATAAAGGAGTTATTGAACGAATTGGACCAGACAAAGGTGGTTCTTGGAGGGTAATAGATAATGAATAAATTACCAATGTAAAAAAATTCTTGCGTAATTTAGAATCCTTTTTAGTTTGATGTAATCAGTTATCAAAGTTCGATATAGATTTTTATAGTCGAATAAAAAACAAAATAATTGGTTTTTTCGTTGAAAAAGAGAAATCTTCAAATTTCAGAACTCCTTACCCCATAAAGAAAATAAAGTAGTTAGGAGATTTGTCTCGTAAAGAATAATTTCGCAGTTAATCTCCCAAATAAATTTGGGAGTTACTCTAATTATTAGAATAACTCCTAAATTTATTTAGGAGTTATATGTTTGCAATTTTTTGAAATTACATTATTTTAATATCAGAACTATATTAATTGCGAAACAACAAACTACGAGGCATCAGGAGCTCTGAAATTTCTAAAGATGGAATTTTCTTTTATTCCTATAGGGATTAGATTATGTTTCTTTTGTCTTTGAACTGTGATTTTTGTGACTTATTTGATGAAGATGATTGAGGAAGGAAAAAACATCGTAGATGTGTTATCGTAATAGCAATGCAAAAACAAAGAACGAATGAACTTCGTAGGAGTGATATCATCTCTACGAGATTTTTTCCGTCTGTGCGTTTTCATTTCTATTACGATAACGCAACTACGTTGCTATTTTTTTTCAGATGTCCAACACTTGGGAAAGTGTTGGACATCTTTTTCCTTTTATATTAGATGCTTATAAAATTTAATCCCTGGCGGGATAAATTAGGAACAACTTTAAAATTTTCTACAATAATACAATCCCTGGCGGGATAGTTTGGATTTTTTTGTCTTTGAACTGTGATTTTTGTGATTTATTTGATGAAGATGATTAAGGAAGGAAAAAACATCGTAGATGTGTTATCGTAATAGCAATGCAAAAACAAAGAACGAATGAACTTCGTAGGAGTGATATCATCTCTACGAGATTTTTTCCGTCTGTGCGTTTTCATTTCTATTACGATAACGCAACTACGTTGCTATTTTTTTTCAGATGTCCAACACTTGGGAAAGTGTTGGACATCTTTTTCCTTTTATATTAGATGCTTATAAAATTTAATCTCTGGCGGGATAACACTGGGAACGGAAAACATTTCTACAATAATACAATCCCTGGCGGGATATTTTCTTATTTCTTTTGTCATTTAACCGTGATTTTTGAGATTTATTTGATGAAGATGATTGAGAAAGAAAAAATGTAGAGACGCAGCATACTGCGTCTCTACAAAAAAATTATAAAGCCGATGGCTGTTAGCTGACAGCTGTCAGCTAACAGCTGAAGAACACAGCCCTGTCCCTCTCAAGAGGGAAATGCACAAGGTGAGTTATTAATCAATAAATCCAATAATCCTTTAATCAAGGTTCAAATATTTTACTTCAACTTCATTTCGCCCGGCATACCAATTTTTATGCTTCCGTCATTTTTCACAAGGACTTTAACTGCATAAACAAGATTAACTCTTTCCTCTTTTGTTTGAATAATTTTTGGAGTAAATTCTGCCTTGCTTGATATCCAATTTACTTCACCATCGTATTCAGCCATATTTTCACTATCCTTATCAATCAAAACCTTTACTTTATCACCAATTTTTACTTTTGAAAGTTGGCTACCACTGATATAAGCACGCAGATAAATGTTTTCGATATCTGCAATTTTGCATATTGCTTTTCCGAAATTCACCAATTCGCCATTTTCAACGAATTTAGTAAGAACAGTGCCACTTGAGGGCGCAAGGATAATGCTTTTTTTAATATTATCATTAATTTGTTCAATTTGCACTTCGAGTGGCTTTATTTCAGCGAGCATTCCACTGTTTCCTGAAGAGAGATTGCTTTTGGTTGCAGCAATATTCTTTTCAACAACAGCAAGCTGCCCTTTAATATCATCAACCTGTTTTTTTGTTGCAGCGGAATCTTTAAATAACCTATCAATTCTTTCCTTATCTCTTAAAATGTTATTCTTTTGTTCTAAAAGGACGTTAATTTGAACCTGAACATCTTTAGTTTTCGAGCGAACTGCCTCAATGCTTGAAAGCAGTTGAATCTTTTTTAGATGAAGCTGCACTGTGTCAATAACGCAAATCGTATCTCCGGCTTTTAAAGCATCGCCCTCCATAATCCTTAAATCATAAATTTTTCCATTAGCTTCGCTGGAAATAATGGTTTCTATTGCTTCAAAATTTCCGTAACCATCAGCTTGCTTATCGCCGTTTGAACAAGCTGTAATAATAACTATTAAAATAAATAAAAAGAACTTTTTCATATATTCACCTTAAAAATTTCCAGTTTTTGTTAAAAGATTTATTTTTGAGTTAATGAGCATAATCTTGTGTGTTTCAAGATTGATTTGGGATTGAAGAAGAGAATTGAAATCGCTAATGTATTCAGCAGTTGTTACAGTTCCGTTTTTTAGCATAGAGTATTTTTCATTTACAATTCCCACCAGAATTTCAATAATCTTTCTATCTTCGTTAATCATCTCACTAAATTTTGAAATATCATTTTTTTCCTTGATTAACGAACTATTAATGCTCTTGTATAGCTCTTCAGTATCAAATTCGATATTTTGCCTGTTTATTTCTGTGATTTCTCTTTTTCTTTGGTTATTTCCCCAATCGAAAGGATTCCAAGCCATTTTCAGACCCAAAATATAGAAACTGCTAAAATCCTGCTCGAAGAAATTCAATGTATTTGGGCTTGCGTAGCCGCCTTTTGCAAAGAAAAAGAACTTTGGCATAAGCGTTGTTAAAATTAGCTCTTTATTTTTGCTATAAACCTCTGTGTTTTTTTCGAGTAGTTTTATTTCAGGCCGATTAATTTCAGTATAGTTTTCTGAAATGTTGGGCAAAACAAATTCCTTTGAAGCCAAATCTTTTTGTAAAGTAACGGTTTCTAATACTTCAATATTTGATTTTATATCTTTTTCAACACTTTGAATATTTTGATTCAGTTTAATAATTTCAACTCGAATAGCATCTGAAGCAGATTTCAGCAATACTCCATTTTCAACCAAACTGTTTACCTGCCTTAAATTCGATTCTAATGTATTCAAAGCAGCTTTTAATTTGTTTCTATTTTCTTTTAGTATTAAAATAGAGAAATAAAGCGTATTCACTAACTCTTTTGTTTTATATAGCTTTGTTTCAGAATTTAAAGCATTAAGTTCTGCAACGGAATTAGAAATATCTTTGGCTTTAGAAATTGTGCCTCCGTCCCAAATTATTTGATTTAGAGCTAAGGAAAGTTGATACTGGTCTTTAGCAACTTCTGGAATTGTAATAGTTGGGATTTTTATTGGGAGCGAAAAGACTTCTGATTGATAGCTCGCCTGCCCTTCAATAGAAAACTGAGGAAGATAGCTGAAGTTTGAGTTTCTTTCTTCTAATTCATTTATATTTTTAAATTTTTCAAGCTGTTTAAAATAGCTGCTATTCTCTCTTGCACTCTTTTGACATTCTTCAAGCGTAATTGATTGAGAAAAAGCTATTGAATATTGAAAAATTAGAAAAATTATAACTATTTTTTTCATAATATTCCTTTATTTTAACTGCAATATTTAACTAATTGGTTAATCTTGAGTATTTTTTAGCCATGAAATAATTGTGTCGGCTATAATTTCTTTTCTTTCTTCAATTAAATCAAAGTATTCACTCTCTGAAACGTTGAAAATAGTTTTGAACATTGGCATAGCTATAAAATGAAACACTGATAATGAAATGATATTCATAATTATATGTCGAACATCAACTTGTCGTAATTTCTCTTTTTTCAATTGCTTGGAAAAAGTTTCCCTAACTCTTTCAAAACTTTTGACAATATAATTATTAGCAAATGCTTGTAACTTATCGGGATTCCTATTTATTTCAGATAGAATAAATAATGGTATATACGGATTTTTTTGGAATAAACTAACGTAATTATTGCAAAGTTGTTTTACTTTATCTTCAAATTTCATTTCAGAGCTAATAATGTCAGTAATTATTGGAAAAAATTCCTGAAAAACATTTTCAAATATTTTATAAAAAAGTTTTTCTTTGTCTCTGAAATAGTAGTGCAGCATTGCTTTGTTTATTTCTGCTTTGTCTGCTATTTCCTGCATACGTGCACCGTTGTAACCCTTTTCTATAAAGACAGTTCTTGCTGCCTTTAAAATTCTTTCTTCTGTATTTGTATCTTTATTCATAAAATCAACCATTTGGTTAAACCTAATAGTTCAAAATTATAATATAATTTTTAAATAAAAAAATTATATTTATTTTTTTTGATATTCTTATGGGGAGTTCTAAAAATTGTCATTGGCAACTCCAAGATAAAGGAAGTGCTTTATATAAAGGAGAATGACATAATTTAAACTTTCGCAAAGTTAAGAAACTTTACGAAAGTATTTAATTTTTATTACTTTGCGAAAGTTTCTTAACTTTCGTAAAGTTTGTAAGGTATATATAAAAGTGCCATTATGGAGCGCAGCACAGAATCTCACAAGCCGTTGATACCAAAAAGATAAAGATGTCCTACAACTCGAAGATGTAGGACATCTTTTTATTTTATGCTTAAGACAAATCAATAAATAAATTAATTTTTGTTCATAATAAAAAAAAATTAAAAAAATATTTGGAAAATTAAAAATATTTTTGTAAATAACAGTGTAGTTTTTCACAAAAATTTAAAAGGATATTTTATGAGCAAAAAGTCTCAAAAAAGCGGCAATATGCAATATGCAATATGCAATATGCAATATGCGTAAAGAATCTTTTTCCGTTTTTAAAACAGTATTCTCAAAAATTGATTTTTAATACTGTTATGCTGATATCATTTTTATTTACTTTTAACGCATCAAATGCACAGATATGCTGGGACAATGCATTTCCTCAGAATGGTTATGTCGGGATACAAGTACCAAATGGGCAAGTTGATAAACCACTGCATATTAGAAGTTATTGGGATACACAAACTTCACATTATTGTAACGAAGCTACAATAAAATTAGAACATAGAGAAATTTATCCAAACCCAACCACACCATATTTGGCTATTTAACAATCTTAAATCCAAGGACTTATAATAATTATAATAATTACGATTACACAAGAATAGGAACTAAGACAAACAAAGATTTTGTTTTAGGAGCTGATAAAAAAGCTCGAAGTATAATAATTACTACAAGAGATTACGATGGTTTAGGTTGTATTAGGTTTGCTACAACTCCAACGAACAGTTTAACTGACTATGAACGAATGACAATTTCACCTATTGGAAATATTGGAATTAGTAATGAAGAGCCACAAGAATTAGTTCATATTAAAGAATATTTGACTATACATTCTAATTCTACATATAGTTTTTTTGCTTTAAATATGAAATATGATATTGGACAAAAAAAACCAATAAATGCTGCTAATAACGTTTCTGCGCTAGAATTTAAAAACGCTGGTGATGTTTATTTATATTCTGCTGGAAATTCTGGTTCTATTGTTAATTATTATGAAACTAATGGCGGTCTAAAAGGTATTCATCTAAAAAATAATGAAAACTCTAAAACTGAAATTGGAATGGGAAGAGAAGTTAAATCTCAAACACGCTTAGCAATAAAAGGTTTAAGTAGCAATTCCACTTCCAATGCATTAAGAGTAGAAAATTCAAATAGCCAGGTTTCTTTTATAATAAAAGACAATGGTGCTGTTGGAATTGGCACAGAAGAACCTAAAACTATTTTTCAAATTGGCCAAGAATTCCTTTTTTCTCACGGAGCTACAAATTCACCCAAATTTTTTGATATTAATGGGTACTGGGATAATAATCTTGGCTATAACAGAAGTGTTACAAATGGACCTTCTTTAAGAATTGGTACTGATGGAAATCAAGGACAAATGTCTGCTTTTATTATGATTGATTATAAAGAAACACCGGGTAGTAAAATATACTATTTCACTGACCCAAATGACTCAGAAATTAATTATGGTTGGGACCATCAAAATGGAAAATATTATAAAGGTTTGAAAATTATGAACGACGGTAAGATTGGGATTGGAGTTTGGAACCCATACTCTGCACTTACTGTTAGAAGCAAGGGGAATACTGAAGCTACTTCTGCTTTTGACGTTAGAGATACCGACGATGCTCTTTTATTTATGGTAAGAGATAACGGAAATGTAGGAATTGGTGTCGATGACCCACTTGAAAAACTAGTTGTTGATGGAACTATTTGTGCAAAGGAAGTGCGCGTTTCTCTTGAAGGCGACCCTAGCTGGCCTGATTATGTTTTCGATGAAAACTACAATTTGACTAATATCACAGAACTCGAAAAATACATTAAAGAGAATAAAAAACTTCCAGAAATGCCAAGTGCAAATGAAGTTAGCGACCAAGGCATTGAAATCGGTGAAATGCAGGCACGTATGCTCAAGAAAATTGAAGAGCTAACGCTGTATGTGATTGAATTGAAAAAAGAAATTCAAGAATTGAAAAAGAGGTAAATATGAAAAAGTATTTTTTAATTAATATTTGCATTGCTTTAATTTTATTTATAAGCAGTTGCTCACATACAAGTGGTCCAGTTAACCCCTGCGAAAGTGCTAAACCAATTTCTGCTGCTTTTAATATTTACGAACTTTTAGAACCACCAGATGGCTGGGAACCTTATGATACAGATACATCATTTGCCAGCGACCACTATTTTGAAGCAATAGGATATGCAGAAGAATACGAGTGGCATATAGGTGAAGAAATTATTTATCAAAAAAGCGTAACAAGAAGAAATTTTCCAAGAGGGAAAAATATTCCAATAATGCTAATTGCTCGCGGCGAACCAAACAAAGAGTGCTTTCCAGACGATGATGGTATTGATACAGTTATTAGATATTTATATGTAGCAAGAGTTATGGAAAACGATGAACCCTGCACTTATGAGTTTGATTTATTTTCTGGAAATTATTTTGGATATAATACTGACAGCCCAAAAGATACTTTTACTATTACTATTGATGCTTGCCATAAATATTATTTAGGTTGGAATATATTTAGATTAATTAATATACCGCTGGGTTGTGAAGTTGAATTTAGAAGTACAACAAAATCTGTTGCTGGCTACCGACAATGGCGGTTTATTCATGAAGCAGGGGATTATGACTGCCTAACCCCACGTGGATTAGCAAGAATTTTTGGGAAAAGCAACGATAGCATAAGAATTAAATATGAAATTCAAAAGGCACCTGGTTATCAATATTATTATGAAGAAAGAATAAAAAAGGAATTTATAGGAGTGAGGGTAAAATGAGAAAGAATTCCAAATTTATTGAAGAAAGAAATTCAAGAATTGAAAAAGAGGTAAATATGAAAAAGTACTTTTTAATTAATATTTGCTTTGCTTCAATTTTATTTATTAGCAGTTGCTCTCATACAAGTGGTCCAGTTAACCCTTGCGATGGTAAATTACCCTTTAAATTGGATTTTACTATCTATGAACAGTTACAGTGGTTGAAAGTAAAATATGAAGCGGATACTGTTTTAAATGGAAATTCAATTCATTTCGAAGCTAATGGAAATTATAGTAGTTATCGCTGGACTGTCGGAGAATATCCTGATGATATTTACACAAAAGATTTTATTATGGAATTTCCACGTCAAAGCGTTTATTATACATTTCCTGTTCGACTTATTGCGACAAAAACAGCTGATACTATGTGCTTTCCGGGTGGAAAAACTATTGATACAATCACAAAACACATTACAATTTATCCTTATTACAATGGCTCTGCCCTAATAGGTAAATATCGAGGTAAAACAAGCGAAGACCCTTTAGATACTTTTGATATTGAAATTTCTTGCGACTCCATTTTTGATTCTAGTGGACATATTCAAAGTATAAAATATTTAATATATAATTTTAATAATGGATGTATAATACCGAGTCCATTTTCAGGTATTTATGATATTGAAACAGCCCCTGGCTACAAACATTTATATTTTATAAAAGGACCAGATTCTTATGCAAATTGTGATTGGATGATGGGTTATGCACATTTAAGCGACAACCATAGAGAAATAATAATTAATTATTACAAAGATTTTGATACCACAAAAGTATATATGTTTAATGGGGTGAAGCTATGAAGGTAAAACTTTTTAATGTATTGTTAAATAAGCATACTTATTTATTTTTATTGTTTACGCTTTTTTCATCTTCTAATCTTTTTAGCCAAGACCAATGTGGTAGTAATGCAGTTATTACTACGAATCCAGACAATCCAGTTAATCAAAAAGATACAGACCCACCAACTCGACTAAATAATTTTTTTGACTGGAGAGTTGAGGATATTCCAATATTTTCAAACTCACCTTATCATTCAGGTTTTCCTTATATTCAATCCCCTTTTTGGGACAATAATGCATTATATAAAAATTATGTATTCAAGAACTATAAACCAGAAGATGGCTGGGAACTTATTAAAGTTATCAGAGGTTATGTTGATAGAACTAATTTAGATGTAAATAATACTCCTGTTCAAGTGCCGGGTTCATTTTCACTTACTCAGCAGCAGAATACTTCAGAAACAACATTATGGTTAGTTCTTTATAATAAATATACTGCCGTACTTAGAGTATTAGTATCTTGTAAACAATATATGGACTATACTGGTGCAAGAATAAAATTAAGTTTCTCAAGGGCTAATAATAACATTTTTACAAATCTTATAAGAAGTCCAGAAACGCTTGAACCACTAATACCTGTTGATTATATACCAGAAATAAAATCTATAGCTGTTCCTGCCTATTTTGATAATAATCCTAATAGATGGTTATATGCTGATTTTCCATTAATGTATGACCCTTGCACTTGTTTATTTCAATCAGAGTTAACCATTGAAGTTAGAATGATTAATAACTCAAGCATAACTTTAACTGGGCTTTTGGAAGGCACTATTGTTGACATTCAAGATAAAAATGGAGGTCAGGGAATATTAGATAATAAAGGTGTTTTTGGTATTGATGATTTACACGAACTTACAAATCAAGCATATCAATCTTATCAGGGTTGTCAATCTTTTGTAGATAAAACTACTGAAGTTTTAGATAAATTGAAAAGAAAAGAAGCAGAATTAATTAGTGAGCAAGATTTATCGGGAATAAGCGATGAAGAACTTGAAGATTGGATTATTAATTATATATCTACACATCCAGGTTATAATGGCATTGAAATGGCTGCTACAAAAGATAGAAATACTGAGCAAAAGTCAGCTTTGGATAACTTTATAAGTGATATTGCTGGGGCTGATTGGTTGCGAACAGGTTTATCTGCAGTTCCTTATGTTGGTGCTGCTATGTCAGTTGTTGATTTTTTTACCGGTGGTAAAAATGTAGATAATACACAGACGGTTAGAATACAACCAATGGCAATAAATGCAAAAATTGAAATTGAGGGGAATATTGAACAAGATATACCTTATGATAATATAACTCTAAAAAATCCTGGCTGTAATAATATAAATTTAGTAGCTGGCGAAGAGAATACAGCATATTACGATAACGTTCTTGGCACTTTTAATGTATTGGAAACACCAAAGGTCGATTGCTACAATAACAGACTTTTTGAATGGTGGCCACCTCCAGGTGAATTTGGGCCTCCTTATCTGCTTGAAGATGATTTAAGATACAAATTAGCAGAACCCATAAAATTTGTAATTAATCCTGCAGCAGGTTTTAAAATGAATCCAGAGGATATGGATATAATGGCAGCTTTTATTTTTGAATTCGATGAATCAGTTGCTGATGCTAGATATATGCAGTTTCTTGATGAGATAATTATTCGTGAATCTCTAACAAGTTATAGAACAAGATATGTTCCTATTGAATGTTTTTCTGATGTCAAAGCTATATTTAAATCTGGTTATTATCAATGGTTTTATTACAATATGCCACCCCTTATAAATATGCCAAAGGTTTATGTTAAATTAATTGTAAATTTAAAACGGATTGATGCAACTCCACTAACCGAAAATGTTCTATTTGTAGGTAAATATCCTGTTAAAATTGAATACCATACAGGTGTAGAGCATCTTGGTTGGGAGCAAGAATGGGTTTCTAATTTACTAAATAAACCAAAGAACATAGTATTAAGTAATACCACAGTTCAAAGTAATGTATATGCTTGGGAAACAATTACAATTGGTCCTAATGTTACATCCCAAGGAGGTCCCTACATCATTAAAGCAGGTAAAGAGATTATAGTTGAGCCAAATTCAAGTTTTGACCCAAATTTAGTATTACAGATTGGTACAGAAGGTCTTTGTGAAGCTGAAAAGTATGGTCCTGTTCTTGATATAAGCAGTTTCTGTAATGATGCTACAAAATATCGTTATCAACAACGTTCTTGGGGTCCAACTAAGAAAGTGGGGCTAAATAATGTTGAAAAAATAAATAACTTTAATTTAGCAGTATATCCAAATCCCTTTTCAAGCAGCACTACAATCACAATTACTCTGCCAGAAGCCGACAACGTAAACCTTGCTGTATTTGATATGTTAGGTAGGAAAATATACGAATTTGCAAACAGCACTTTTCTTTCTGCTGGTGAGCATAGATTTACTCTTGAAAGCCAGAATTTGGAATCAGGTATGTTTTACGTCAATTTTGCAACTAAAAACAACTACATCAGCAAACCGCTTATTTTAGTAAAGTAGTTTTTTCAATACAACTTTCCGAAAGTTCTTTAGCTTTCGGAAAGAAATCTTCCTTCCCAAGTGCAACTTGGGAAGGAGGATATCCATTATAGTGTAATAATTCATAGAAAAACTAATTATAATTTCTTGTAATTCTGAACGAAGTGAAGAATCACAAGTTCTGTTTTAGCAACGACTTGTGAGATTTCTCACTTCGTTTCGAAATGACACAGTATAATAAATATTTTAACGAATTACTACATCTAGGAAAGTTGAGTTAATAACCTAATAACCCAATAACCTAATAACCAATAACCCAATCAACAAATCAACTCCCCTAAACCACCTAAATTACTACGCTACCTCGCTTTTCCTTGGTAAAATAATATTAAATGTAGTGCCAGTAGGTCCTACTTTAGCATCGGCATTAGAAGTTACTTCAATTTTTCCTTTGTGCATTTTAATTATTCCATAGCTAACAGCAAGCCCTAAGCCGGTTCCTTTTCCAATTTGCTTTGTAGTGAAAAATGGTTCAAAGATTTTGGATAAATTACCTTTGGGGATACCAATACCAGTATCGGTTACAATTATGCTGATATTCTTTTTATCACCATCAATTTTTACGGTTAAAGTGCCGCCATTTTCCATTGCTTCAATTGCATTGCCAATCAAATTGTTTACGACTTGAATTATTTGGTCTTTGTCAATTTCAGCGTCGCAATCCTCAATATTTTTTTCAATCGTAACAGTTACATCATCTGGAATCCTTTGAATTTTCAGATAATTGTTCACCATTTCGTAAACATTTGTATTAGCAATGTTTAGTTTGTTTTTTCTGGAGAAATTAAGCAAGCCGGAAACTATATTTTTACATCTATTGGCTTCTTCTACTATGATTTTTAAATCATCGGTATGAGTATTAGCTTCATCTGTTTCTTCTAAAAGTAAATGAGAATACATCAGCACCACTCCAAGCGGATTGTTCAGTTCGTGAGCAATACCGGCAGCGAGCTGTCCCATACTTGCGAGTTTTTCTGATTGACGAAGTGCTTCTTTGGTGCTTTCAAGTTGCAGGTTTGAATTTTCAAGGTCTTTTACTGTTTTGTGAAGCATTTCAATTGTGTATGGCAGGCACATTTCCTTTTCTGCCAGTCCAAAGCAAACTGCTCTGGCAAATTCGCGGCAGGTTTCATAGCCGCAGGCGCCACAGTTCAATTCATCTTTTTCGTTATCTTTTCCGATTTCCAACAAAACTTTATTAATTTCCATTTTTTTTGGATTGGTTAATCTTTGGTCGTCAACAGAAAATGTTCTGGAATAGTCTAAATTATCGAATTTTTCAATATCATATTTAAAAAGAACAGAATCTCTTTTTTTCATAATATTACGAACATATCTACTGATTCGGGAGCGTCTTCTGAAAGGTGGCTCTTTAGAGTTCATACCCGGTCCCATAATGCAACCCTGACAGCAAAGTAGTTCAAGCATTTTAGCATCAATATCGCCGGTAGCAAATTCCTTAATAGCATCAATTACACCTTCGCGTCCTTCGGCAGCAACAATATTGCCGTCCATCAAATCTTCGTAAACATTAACTGCCTGATGCATACCGCGATTAAGTGGAAATAGCGCCCCTTTTCCGCCAAATGGAGGGTCAAAATCAGTTGGCTTTACATTTTCCGGAGTAATATTATTAATATCAAACAACTGCTTCAGCTCTTGAAATGTCAGAACTTCATCAACTTCACCCCTTACTTCTTTCAGTCCGGCTTCACCTTTTTTTGCAATGCAAGGACCGATGAAAACAATTTTTGTATCATCACCATATTGCTCTTTTACAATTCGAGCCATAGCAATCATAGGTGATACAACGGGAACTAAATTGTCTAATAATTCAGGATAATAACATCGAATTAACTCACAAACCGCTGGGCAGGAAGTAGAAATATATCTCTTTTTTCCTTTATTATCAATTAGCTCAATCGTCTTTTTTGCAACAATATCTGCACCGAACGCAACTTCGTGGACATAGCTAAATCCGAGTTTCCTAATCATTCCGACAAAAGTTTTGTAATCAATAATATGAAAAAAATCAGCCGGATAGCTGGGCGCAATGCAAGCTGAAATTTTATGATTTGATTTAAGTAAATTGGTTACTTCATTAATAGAACTTAGATATTGCTTGGCTTCCTGACGGCATACTTTTACGCAATTTCCGCATCCAATGCACTTTCCTACCTCTACTTCTGCCTGTCCTCCAATAATTTTTATTGCCTTTACGGGACATTCACGCACACAAGTGTAACAAACTCTACATCTTTCCTTGATTGTTTGAATTAATGGTTTGGTATATTTATTATACATAAAATATTTTATTTTTTAAATTTGTTTAAATTAAACGACTTATAAAAATGTTAATAACTTTTTCTTGCATATATTAAAAAAATTAAAGAAATTCTATTCTTGAAATTTGACAAAAAGAATTTAAAGTTTCATCAAAAAATCAATTAATAAAACATAAAAAATAACAAAATATTTTAAATATTACAATAAAAAAATGGAAAAATCAAAGAATTGGATGAATAATATGCTGTTCGGCGTATTTCTTGCCATTGGCGTTGTTCTGGCTGCACTCGTTATTGCAGGTGCCCTTCGCACAATAAAAATGTCTAATCAATACGTAACCGTGAAAGGATATGCTGAAAAGGAAATCAAATCCGATTTAGCGATTTGGGAAAGCGAGGTCGCCGTTACTTCTTCCGATATGGTTTCTGCTTATAACCTTCTGCAAACACAATTAGCGCAGGTTATTTTATTTTTCGAGAAAAATGGGTATAGTGAAGCTAAATTAAAAGTATCTCCGGTTTCAACAGTCAAATTATTTAAAACAAATGAAAAGGGCTGGCAGTCGAATCAGGTTGAGGGATACAGGTTGAGCCAAATTATTACTATTGAAGATAAAAATATTGATAAAGTTGCAGAGCTATCCTCAAATTCTTCAGAACTTTTAAAAGAAGGGATTGAATTTGTTTCCTTTCAGCCGCGTTATCTATACACTAAAATTAATGATTTAAAAGTTGAAATGCTTTCAAATGCTTCTAAAGATGCGAAAGAAAGAGCAGAAGTGCTTGCAAAAAACAGCGGTGGCGAAATCGGCTCTATTAAAGCTGCTTCGCAGGGAGTATTTCAAATTACACCAAAAAATTCAACTGACATCAGCGATTACGGTATGAACGATATGTTCTCAATAGAAAAAGTGATTAAAGCAGTCGTTACTGTGGATTATTATATTAAATAGTGCTAGGCCACATTAATAATATACTTTTTTTTCAGTCATACTATCAACAAGTTGATAGCATGACAGTCAAAAGTAAAGATGTCGTAGGTAACCCTTTTTAGAATTTTAACTTTTGCAAAGTTAAGAAACTTTACAAAAGTACTAATCTTATTACTTTGCGAAAGTTTCTTAACTTTCGTAAAGTTTTGGTTGTATAAAAAGCGATGTCATTGGTAACTCCAGAATAAAGCAAATGTTTTATTTAAATGGAGATGACATAATTTTCCGTGTCATTCTGACGGATGTCAGAATCCATCTTAAAAATAGTTTTTATTGGCAATTAGTCATTCGTTATTAGTCATTAGTATTTTTCTAGCAACTAATGACCAATGACTAATAACTAAAATATTCCTTTGTCCATTCTCTTTGGAGAAAAACGAGATGGATTCTGACATCCGTCAGAATGACAAACTACGATGTCATTGGTAACTCCAGAATAAAGCAAATGTTTTATTTAAATGGAAATGGCGTAAGGTATATCCAACGCTGGCAATAAGTATTAGTTCTTAATAATAGTGAGTAGAAATAATTTAAGTGTCTTTGAAATTTATTCCGTAGGAATTATATATTTGTAACAGGAATAACCCTTGACTGTGCTTATCCCGTAGGGATTATATATTAAAAAAGCAACTAAATATTTAATTCCTACGGAATAAAAAGACACTAAAGGAAGCATTGTTACAAATATTTGATTCCTACGGGATAAGTTGAATAGCAGCACGTTTTAAAATTGAACTCCTTCCCAAGTTGCACTTGGGAAGGAGTAATAAAGTATTCATTTTTTATAAATGAATCATACAGGTAAGAAAAATAACAAATTTAAAAATATATAAATAATTATGAAATTTAATCGCGTTTTTACAAAGGAAGGGGAAAATCCCTTTGACAAATTTAAATATGTCCAGCGAACTTCTGAGATGAAAAATCCAGATGGTTCAGTGGTTTTTAAAATGGATAATATTGAAGTGCCGGAGCAGTGGTCTCAGGTCGCTACTGATATTTTAGCACAAAAGTATTTTCGCAAAACCCAGGTGCCGCTAAAAGACAGCAATGGTAATCCATTGAAAGACAAATATGGCAGACAAAAGTATGGCTCTGAAAATTCTTTGAAGCAGGTCGTCCATCGTCTTGCCGGTGCTTGGAAAGATTGGGGACAGCGCTATGGCTATTTCGATACTGAAGAAGATGCCAACGTTTTTTACGATGAACTTGTCTATATGCTTATCAACCAAATGGCAGCACCGAATTCTCCGCAGTGGTTCAATACCGGCTTATTTTATGCTTATAATATAACTGGTTCGAAGCAAGGACATTACTACGTTGACCCCGACACAAAGGAATTAAAACATTCTGATGATGCCTACTCACGTCCACAGCCGCATGCCTGCTTCATTCAATCAATCAGAGATGATTTGATTAATGAAGGTGGAATATTCGATTTAGCGGTTCGTGAAGCTAGAATTTTCAAGTTCGGTAGCGGAACAGGAACGAACTATTCCGGATTACGCGGAGCAAAGGAACCTCTTTCAGGAGGAGGAATTTCTTCAGGGCTTATGAGTTTTTTGAAAATATTCGACCGCGCCGCTGGTGCTATTAAATCTGGTGGAACTACCCGCCGCGCTGCAAAAATGGTGATTATTGATATTGACCACCCTGATATCGAAGAGTTTATCGAATGGAAAGCAAAAGAAGAAGAAAAAGTTGCTGCTATGGTTACCGGCTCAAAAATCAATAAATTTCATCTAAAAGGAATTTTGGATTTTGTTATCGCTAATGGAACTAACGTTAAGGAAAATAAAGAATTAAGAAAAAAAATTCACGCTGCAATTATTGCTGGTGTGCCACTTAGCTTTATTCTTCGTGTTCTAAATCTGGTTGAGCAGGGCTTCACTTCGCTTGATTTTGAAGAATACAATACTCATTACGAAGGAGAAGCATATAATACTGTTAGCGGGCAAAACTCAAATAATTCGGTTCGCGTAACAAATGCGTTTATGAAAGCTGTGGAAAATGACGACAGCTGGGAATTGCGTTGGAGAACCGACCAGACAAAAGGTAAAAAAGTGCGTGCAAAAGACCTTTGGAATAAAATTTTGATAAGTGCATGGAAATGCGCCGACCCCGGCTTGCAATACGACACTACTATTAACGAATGGCATACCTGCCCGAATAGTGGCAGAATTAATGCAAGTAATCCTTGCAGCGAATATATGTTCCTTGACGATACTGCCTGCAACCTTGCAAGTTTAAATCTAACTAAATTTTTTGATGAAAATTCCTGTATTTTTAAAGTAGATGAATACAAACATTCTGTTCGACTTTGGACTGTTGTCCTTGAAATTTCAGTGCTAATGGCTCAATTTCCTTCAAAAGAGATGGCGCAGCGGAGTTTCGATTTTAGAACGCTCGGGCTTGGCTATGCAAATCTCGGCTCACTGCTTATGATTTGTGGCATTCCTTACGATTCTAAAGAAGCAATGGCTATAGCAGGCGTTATTTCTTCACTAATGACTTCTGAAGCATACAAAACTTCTGCTGAAATGGCAAGCCAGCTCGGTGCTTTTCCGAAATATGAAAAAAATAAGGAGCAAATGCTCAGAGTTTTAAAGAATCATCGCCGTGCTGCTTATAACGCTCCAGATGATGAATTTGAAGGACTTACAATTAATCCAATCGGTATTAATGAGGAATTTTGTCCGAAGTATATGCTTGACTCTGCAAAGGAAAGTTGGGATAAGGTGCTTGAACTTGGCGAAAAATTTGGTTTCCGCAATGCTCAGGTTACAGTGCTTGCTCCGACTGGCACAATCGGTTTGGTTATGGATTGCGATACTACGGGAATTGAGCCGGATTTTGCTATTGTTAAATTTAAAAAACTCGCTGGCGGTGGGTATTTCAAAATCTGCAACCAATCTGTTAGCAAGGCCCTTAAAAAACTTGGCTACACCCGCGAACAAATTGATGAAATAGAAAAGTATTCCACTGGCTATGCTACTTTAGAAAATTGTCAATCAATTTCATACAGCAAACTCAAGCAAAAAGGTTTTGGCGATAAGCAAATCAAACAAATAGAAAATGAGTTAAAATCTGCTTTCGATATTCGTTTTGCATTCAATAAATGGGTGCTTGGCGAAACATTTTTAAAGAAAATTGGTATTTCTGAAAGCAAGTATAACGATACAAATTTTGATTTACTTACTGAACTTGGTTTCAGCAAAGAAGATATTGATGCTACAAACGATTATGTTTGCGGAACTATGATGCTTGAAGGTGCTCCATACCTCAAAGAAGAGCATCTTCCAGTATTCGATACTGCCAACCGTTGCGGTTCAAAAGGTAAACGCTTTATACATTATACTGCTCATATTAATATGATGGCTGCTGCTCAACCATTTATAACTGGTGCAATTTCAAAAACAGTAAATATGCCGGCAGACGCCACATTAGAGCAAATAAGTCAGGTCTATACTGATTCATGGAAGATGATGCTTAAAGCAATAGCTCTTTATCGCGATGGCTCCAAACTTTCTCAGCCACTTAATTCATCTGCTTTCCCGGAAATAGATGAAATTCTTATGCTCGGCGATGAGGATTCTTTAGATGAAACAAAGGGTCCAAAAGAAGTTCAGGAGCAAATTCTGGCAAATATATATAATCCATTAAGAAAACGCCTGCCTAAAAAACGCAAGGGTTTTGTCCGCGAGGCGTATATTGGAAATCATAAAGTCTATTTAAGGACTGGCGAATATGAAGATGGCTCGCTTGGTGAAATTTTCATTGATATGTATAAAGAAGGTGCTGCTTTCCGTGGCTTGCTTAACAGTTTTGCTATTTTAGCTTCTAAAGCGCTACAATACGGTATTCCGCTTGACGAACTCGTTGATACTTTTACGTTTACACGTTTTGACCCAGCTGGTATTGTTCGCGGACACGAAGCAATTAAATCTTCTACCTCTATTTTGGATTATATTTTCCGTTCGCTTGGTTACGATTACTTGGGTAGAACTGATTTTGTTCAGGTTAAAACTGTTGATGAAACTGAGAAAAACGGAAAATCAAATGGACATAACGACCATCATACTGAGCAAATAGAAAATACTGGAAATGCAGAAAGTTTATTTAGTGCTGAAGAAAAAGAAGACGAAGATATTCCTGAATCTTCAAATAATAATTCTGCTGAGCAGTTTAAATCAAGTGGAACTCAAATGCAATCTGAACATGCAAAGCTAATCGGCTACACTGGAGAAACCTGTGAGTATTGTGGTTCAATTCGGGTGAAACGCAATGGAAGCTGCACTGTTTGCGAAGAATGTGGAGCTACAAGTGGATGCTCGTAGACAGCGAAGAATCCATAGAATAGCTGTCGGCAATCGGCTGTCAGTTTTTGGTTTATAGTTTATAGTTTATGGTTTATAGTTTATGGTTTATGGTTTATGGTTTATAGTTATTGATTATTGGTCATTAGTCATTAGTATTATTTCTTTTACTAATGACGAATCTCCAATTCCCAATTTCAGAACTCCTGACTCCTCGTAGTTTGCTAATTCGTAGTCTTGTCATTTCGAACCCCCTTATAAAGCAAGTGCTTCATTTAAATGGGAATGAC
>CAZCLJ010000062.1:0-19011 GCA_964499465.1 uncultured Hyphomicrobiales bacterium | reverse complement strand
AAACGTCTTCGTTTATATTCGCCTCAGAATGACCGCCAAAATGTGATGTCATTGGCAACGGAGTGAGGAATCTCACGTCATTGTTATCACGATATTTGAGATTCTTCGCTCCGCTCCTAATGAACCACTTTGGCTTTTTTGCATATAAGTATATGTAATACATTATATTTATAATGATTCTATATGCTTGCAAAAGTCATCCGATGACTGGCAGTCATCCGATGACTAAAAAGTTCATTTTCCCAAAAGTAAGCGTCTTCGTTTATATTCGCCTCAGAATGACAAGATGCTATAGTCAGGTTTTTAAAGGGAAATTACATTAGAAATTCTATTTATAAAAATATTCTATAAGGTTTAATATGGAAGCATTAACTATTGAAATAATTAATCCTAAAGCAAAGAAGCTTTTATTCAATTTAGCAGATTTAAATCTTATTAGTATTAGTAAAACATCAACTAATGATAATGAGTTTGATGATTTATTAAAAAAATTACGTTCAAAAAGTGATTCTATTCCATCTTTAAATGAAATAACTGAAGAAGTAGAAATAATAAGAACTGCAAGATATGCCGAATAGAAGAACTAAAGTAATTATTGATATCAATTTATGGATTAGCTATTTAATCAATAATAATTACAGATGGTTAGATAATCTAATAAAATGCAAAAAAATTGAACTTATTTTTTCTGATGAATTATTAAGTGAATTTATTGATGTTGTTAAAAGACCAAAATTATCTAAATACTTTAGTTATGATGATATAAACAGACTTCTTTTAATCATTAAAAACTATGCATCTTTTCAAAAAGTTTGTTCAAATATTGAAATATGCAGAGATAGAAAAGATAATTTTTTACTTTCATTAGCTGCAGATAGTAATGCAAATTACTTATTAACTGGAGATTTAGATTTGTTAGAGATTAAACAAATACATAAAACAAGAATAATCACAATTAATCAATTTAAAGAAATTTTTAAAGAAAATTTATCAATTAATCCTTGACTTAAGAGATAATGAATCCAACTCGTCTTTAGGAATGTTAGTGGAGAATCTCAAGTTTCGAGTTAGCAATGACTTGTGAGATTTTTCGCTGCGATTCAGAATGACAAGACTGCGAAATAGCAAACTACGAGGCATCAGGAGCTCTGAACTTTCGCAAAGCAACTAGAAATTTTATGAAAATATTTTGTTCTTCTTACTTTGCGAAAGTTTCTTAACTTTCGTAAAGTTTTGTAATGTAAAATTAAAGATGTCATTGGTAATCGTAGAGCGGATTCTCACAAGTCATTGCTACCAAAGAGTTTGGGATTCTTCACTTCGTTCAGAATGACAAATAAATACATTTTATCATTAGAAGCAACTTGGTATTAGAACTCTTTCTAATAAAAAAAAATAAAATTTAACAATTAACTAAATATATGAACGAATTTATAACAAGCGGACTGATTAATTTATTTGCATTATTTTCTATTTATACTGAAAATCCGGAGCAACCAAGAAAAAAAGTAAATAGTTTTCTTTTGAATAATATCGGAAAAAAATCAGCTAAAGAATTTTTAATTATGTATGATGATTTGGTTGATTTTTACCTTACTTTTAAAATTGAAAAAGAAAAGTGGTCGGAAACAGCAAGCAACGTAATCGAAAACTTAAAATCAAAAATCACTCAAAAAGAAATTATTTTGCTTTACCTCCGTTTGTTAGAACTACTAACAGATTCACAAAACAGCAATATTGTTTCTTTAATTGATACTACTGCGAAACTTTTTAATATCGAACCAAATTTAAAAGAAGAGCTTTCTGAGTTTATAAATTATGGACATTGGAATAAATACAATATTAATTTCAAAAATCCAAATTTCATTTTGATTGCTGATGAAAATCCAAACGGTTTTCAAAACTTTATTCAAAGAAATCTAAAAGAGGATTTAATTGCATATCATAATGCAAACTTAAAAGTTACAATTATTCGCCTTTTGGGTGATGAAGAACTCTTTATTGAATCCCGCCCTCTCAAATCCTATTCCTTTCAAACCCTTGAAAACGGCGATTCCATTTCCGGAAACAATATTGTTCCGGTCAATTATTCAGAAATCATAAGAAAATTAACTCATTCTGTAATTGAAAAGCGGATTGTATTTGAATCAGATGTAATTGAATATAAATTTCCGAATGGTGCTTTTGGGCTTCATTCGTTTTCTTTCCGCGAAGAATCCGGTTCAATGATTGCAATAATGGGAGGGAGTGGAACCGGGAAAACTACTCTTTTAAATATTTTGAATGGAACGCTTCCTCCGTCAAAGGGAAATCTCTGCATAAACGGATTTAATCTGCATAGCGACCACAAAGCAGTTGAAGGTTTAATCGGTTACGTTCCACAGGAAGATATGCTGCTCGAAGATTTAACTGTTTTTCAAAACCTTTATTACAGTGCTAAACTGAGTTTTTCGGGATTGAGTGATAGAGAAATTAACGAAAGGGTGAATAAGATTTTATGGCAGCTCGAACTTGATTCAATCAAGGATTTGAAAGTGGGAAGCTATTTGAATAAATCTATAAGCGGCGGACAGCGAAAAAGATTGAACATTGCCCTTGAACTGATAAGAGAACCAGCGATTTTGCTCGTTGATGAGCCGACTTCTGGGCTTTCCTCTTCTGATTCTGAAAAAGTCGTTCAACTTCTTCGGGAGCAGGCAAATATCGGAAAATTAATTATTATCAACATACACCAGCCGTCTTCTCAAATTTTCCGTATGTTCGATTCGCTTTGGATATTAGACAAAGGTGGCTATATCATTTTCAAAGGAGCTCCACTTGATGCAATAACTCATTTCAAAGCAAACGCTTTTATGAATCACCCTGAAGAAAGGGAATGTAGTGAATGTGGCGCATTAAATCCAGAAATTATTTTTAGAATAATTGAAGACAAAATTATTGATAGTACCGGCGAATTCAGCACAACCCGTAAAAATTCAGCTGAAGACTGGCATAACATTTTTTTGGAAAGCAACACTTTAGAACGCTCTGTTTCTTTTGAGAAGAAAAACGACCCATTCAAATTATCTAAAAAGCCATCGAAAATAAAGCAATTCTTAATTTTCTTCGTTAGAAATGTTAAGGTAAAACTTTCTAATAAACCATACATTTTAGTAACACTACTGCAAACTCCGATTCTTGCACTTTTAGTTTCATATTTTACATACTATACAAACGGAAGTGGATATACCTTTAATAATAATATCCATCTGCCGATTTTCATTTTTATGAGCGTAATTGTAAGTTTGTTCAGTGGAATGATGGCAAGTGCGGAAGAAATAATAAAAGATAGAACGGTTCTTAAACGTGAACGTTTCCTTAATTTAAGCTGGGGAAGTTATTTAAACAGTAAAATCCTGTTCCTTTTTATAATTTCTGCTTTTCAAAGCTTGGTTTTTGTCCTAATTGCTAATTCAATACTTCAAATAGAACACCAGTTTTTTCTCTACTGGAGTGTGCTTTTTGCGACTTCCTGCATTGCAAATCTGATTGGACTAAATCTTTCAAATGCCTTGAATACTGCTACGGCGATATACATTTTAATACCTGTTATTCTTATTCCGCAAATCCTTCTTGGCGGTTTGATTATTGAATTTGATGATTTAGCCATTGACATAAAAACCAACAATAACGTTCCTTTAATCGGAGACATTGCTACTTCACGCTGGGCTTACGAAGCTATTTCTGTGGGGCAGTATCGCTATAATGATTACCAAAAGGACTTATTTAAGTTTGAAAAGGATTATTATAATTATTCATATTATTGCAATATTTTGATTTACGAACTCGAAAGAAGGGTTAATGACCAAATTAATAAAAATGCTCCTCTTTCTGAGCAAGACAAAATAATTATTAAAAATGAGTTAAATAGGATTTATAAAAGATATCCGGCATTAAAGCAAGGTGAAATCGCATTAGAATTGCAAAATATTTCAAAAACACTTTCATTTTTGAGAGAGCAGTTTAAATTTTGGAAATATAATGCAGAAAAGAAATTAGATTCAGTTATTAACTTTAAAAAATTTAAAATGGGAAATTCTCAATATGAAAAATTAAAGGAGGATTTTTCTAATGATGCTCTTTCAGATTTGGCAAGGAAATCAAATAGCACTGAATTTTACAGGGAAACGCCAACAAATTTGGTTCGCTTCTATGCTCCAATTTTCAAAGAACCGGATTCTAATAATGGCAAAGCTCATTTTTATGCTGCAAATAAAATCTTGTTTGGTTATAAAATTGAAACCCCGTATTTCAATAATATAGTTATTTGGATTCAGGGATTTTTGCTTTACATTCTTCTATTTTTCAATTTATTTAGAATTGGATATAAGAAAAAGTAGGAATAAGGGAGGTTCTAATACAATTTCCATTATTAAGTGGCATAATGTCATTCTGACGGATGTCAGAATCTATCTTTATTATCGAAAAGAATAAGATGGATTCTGACATCCGTAAGAATGACTGTGTTAAGTGATGTCATCACAATTCAAATAAAGGTCTTCCTTCATTTTGGGGTTACCAATGACATCGTTACTTTTATTCTGCAAAACTTCTTAAACCAGATGTCCTACATCTTGCAGATGTAGGACATCTTTATCTTTAAAATTCAAATACTTTGGTATCATTAACTTGTGAGATTCTTCACTTCGTTACCAATGACATCGCTATTTCTATCAACCAAAACTTTACGAAAGTTAAGAAACTTTCGCAAAGTGCAAGAAAAAGCAACGTAGTTGCTTACTGTTTGTAGAAAAAGTATTTTGAGTTTGCAAAACTCCGTAGGAGTGTTCTGTTTGTAGTAAAGATGGGTCGCAACTACGTTGCTTTTCTTTTTTTTTCATCATTATTTTTACAAACAGGATACTCCTACGGAGTTGAAAGAAAAATAAACTCTGTCCTCAATGAATACAATTGCTTTTAACTGATATAAACTTTCACACGAGTTTCTCGGAGCTTTGCGAAAGTTAAAAATCTAAACTTTCTAAACCTTCTAATCTTCTAAACCTTATGTCATCTCCATTTAAATAAAACACTTGCTTTATAAGGGAGTTCAAAATGACTATTTAATTGTATCTATAAATATAATTTTTAGATTTAATCAATTCCTAATATATTTTTATAAATCATATAATTAGCATCTTCAAAGCAAACAAAAATGACTTTTTCAATATAACCATTCATATCAAGGAAGTTTTTTACTTCCTGGACGGCGATTTCAGCTGCTCTTTGTTTAGGAAAACCATATACTCCGGTGCTAATATTAGGGAAAGCAATGGATTTAATTTTTTTCTTTTTAGCAAGAGCCAAGGAATTGTAATAAGCACGGGCTAAAAGCTTTTCTTCATTATTGGAGCCACCCTGCCACACTGGTCCTACAGTATGAATAACATATTTGCAGGGTAAATTCCCAGCACTTGTAATAACGGCATCACCAGTGGGACAACTTCCTTTTTCATTAATAATTTGCATACATTCTTCGTGAAGAATAGCGCCAGCAGCACGATGAATAGCGCCGTCAACTCCACCGCCGCCTTTTAGCTGTGTATTAGCCGCATTGACAATAGAATCAACTTTTAGTGTTGTTATATCGCCAAGTAGCAAATCAATTCTTGAATCAGCCATTTTTTTTTTACTCCAACTATTGAAAATTGCTTTCTATATTTCGTTTTAATTTCCTTAAACTAATGCTCATATCATTGCCAATCTGTTCTTCAAAAAATAAATATGCAAAGTACTTTGACAGAGGATTGAAACCAACATTGCATACCTTTATCCAGTTAATAGTGGTCCTGTTGAAATTAGATTTCTGAATAAAAGAACCGGATACTTTTAAATCATAATTTCCAAGTTGCATTTCGTATTTTACATAATCAAAAGGCACTGAATAAGTGATTTGTATTTCTCCAGCTTTTTCAGCTTTTTCAGTCCAATACATTTTCGCTCCAATACCTTCAGTATTTTTTTCATAATTTATACTAATATTTGCATTCTTTTCCAAATTCCAAACTGTCCATTTTTCCCAGTTCTTTAAGTTATTTAAATATGGGAAGACAGAATCAACTGGCGATAGTATTTCTATGCTTCGCTTTACCCGAAACTCCTGTGAGAGAAAAAAAGATAAAATAAAAAGTGCTGTTACGATTGAAAATATTATGTTTAATATAAATTTTACTGATTTCATTTTTTAACTAAATAGATGATAAAGAATATCTTATTTTCCTTATATTCCAGTATGATAAATTCTATTCAAATGTAAATTTACGAAAAAAATTGAAATAAATAGCAAGTAAATTATAAAGAAAGAAAATATTTATTGATTAAGAGCAGCTCACGGCTCGTAATTTAGTATTTCTCATACCAAGTTGCTTTCATAAATATAATTAAAGTGCCATTTCGCCCCCCAGATAAAAGAAGACTTTTATTAAAATGGAGATGACATTTTTAAACTTTCGCAAAGTTTTAGAAGTAAGAAATAGAGATGTCGTTGGTAAGTGTCATTCCGAAACGAAGTGAGGAATCTCAAACTCTGTGTTAGCAATAACTTGTGAGATTTCTCACTTCGTTTCGAAATGACAAGACTGCGAAATAGCAAACTACGATGGGACAAGAGTTCTGTTTTTACAATCAACAAATAACTAATGACAAAAACCGTTCCCCGAAAGCTAAAAGCCGAAAGCTAAAAGCCGAAAGCTAAAAGCCGAAAGCTGAAAGCTGAAAGCTGAAAGCTGAAAACCGAAAACCGATATTAGAGCAATAATATAATTCAGAATTTTTGTAATCCATTTATTATCAATTAATTTTAAAAGATTTATTTAAAATATAAATATTATAGGTTAATAATTAGTATTTTTTTAATAATATGTTTATTTTTGTATAAAATATATTGTAAAAACAAAAAGAGAAAAAAATGCAAATAGGAATAATCGGACTGCCATACTCAGGAAAGACTACATTCTTTCAAACAGTAAGTGAGCAGGAAATAGACCCAGTGCAATTACAAAAAAAGGATTTATTTGAAGCTGTAATTAAAGTTCCAGACGAAAGATTAGATTATTTTACTGACGTTTTCAATCCAAAGAAGAAAGTAAATGCCACACTTACTATTATTGACTATTCAATAATGCAGAAAACGGAGCAGCAAAATAGTTTGTTTCCAACTGCTTTCCTCAGCAAAATCCGCTTAAATGAAGCTTTAATTTTAGTTGTGCGTGGTTTTAATGATGAAAGTATTCCTCATATAAAAGATAGCATAAACATTTTCAGAGATATTCAGATTCTGGAAGATGAATTGCTTTTTTCAGATACTTTCTTTGTAGAAAACCGATTAGAGAAAATTGAGAAAGAACTTATGCGGCAGAAAGTCAAGGACCAATTAATCAAAGAAAAGGAAATTATGATTAAATGGCAGGGTTACCTTCAAGATTCAAAACCACTTTCTGATTTCGAGCATAACGAAGAAGAAATCAAACTCATAAAAAATTACCAAATGCTAACTGCAAAACCGCTTCTTATCGCTGTCAATCTTGATGAAAGCGATATTGAAAAAAGCGAACAGATAATAAGCGAGGTCCGAAGCAAAATAATCAGGCAGAATGTTAGAATTGAGCCATTTTTTGCGAAAATTGAAATGGAACTTATGCAGCTTGCTCCTGAAGAAAAACTCGAACTTATGGCTGAATATGGCTTAAAAGAATCTGCACTTCACAGATTAATCCGTAGCGCTTATGACGTCTTGGGAGTTCAATCATTTTTCACGGTCGGTGAAGATGAATGTCGCGCCTGGACTATAAAAAAAGGTATGACTGCACAGGAAGCTGCGGGAACAATTCACACTGACTTTTTCAACAAATTTATTCGTGCAGAAGTAGTTGGATACAAAGATTTCGTCGATTGCGGCTCTTTCCCTAAATGTAAGGAAAAAGGTGTCTTCCGCTTAGAAGGAAAGGAATACATACCTAAAGACGGCGATATTTTGCATATTAGACATAGTTAATGATTAATGATTAATGATTAATGATTAATGATTAATGATTAATGATTAGTGATTAGTGATTAATGATTAGTGATTAATGATTAATGATTAGTGATTAGTGATTGTATTGTCATTCTGAAGCGCAGCGAAGAATCTCACAAGTCATTGTTAAAACTAAGATTTAGATTTCCTACATCTCGGAGATGTAGGACATCTTCTTATTTCAAACTTTCGCATAGTTTTACTAAAACATAGATGTCATTCTGAAGCGCAGCGAAGAATCTCACAACTTCTTGCTAACACAGACTTTGAGATTTCTCACTTCGTTGCCAATGACATCTTTTCGCGTATGCTTCAAAACTTTACGAAAGTTAAGAAACTTTAGCAAAGTTTAAGAAAAAGCAACATAGTTGCTTCCTGTTTATAGAAAAAGTATTTTGAGTTTGCAAAACTCCGTAGGAGTAGAAAGAAAACAAATCTCTTTCTACGGTAAGTTCAAATGCTTTTAACTGATTTTAAACTTTCGCAAAGTAAAAAAAACTAAATACTTACGCACAAGTTTCCCAACTTTGCAAAAGTTAAAAATCTAATCTTTCTAAACTTTATATCATCTCCATTTCAATAAAACTCTCACTTCATTTTGGGGTTGATATAAAATATGTTGAAATTAAAGATATAAATCTCTTTCGCCTTTTTCTATTCTATTCAAGAAATCCCTTGTTTTTTCGCGAACTTTTTCATTTGGAATAGTAGCTAATTCCTTTTCAATAAGAGCATTACCAATAGCAATAGTTTCCTCATCAGCGTAATCAACTAAATATTCTTTAAGTGTAGTCAAACCATTTGGCTGGCAGAAAAGTTTAATGAGACCGGGTTTTGCCTGGTCCATAAAATCTTCACCAACTCTGCCAAGACGATAGCAAGCGGTGCAGAACGAAGGAATAAAGCCGTGCTGCAACACATCTTTTATAACTTCACCAGAAGAACGGCTGTCGTTAAGATGGAATTGTCCTTCATCGTCGGGGTCAATAGCAAATGCTTGTTTATAACCACCGGGATTAGTGCGGGAGCCAGCGCTAATTTGCGAAACGCCCAGTTCAAAAAGTTTTGTTCTAAGTGAAATCGGCTCACGTGTAGAAAGAATCATACCTGTGTAAGGAACAGCGCATCTAATTACAGCAACAAGTTTTTTGAACTGCTCATCAGTAACTTTATGTGGAATTTCAAGAGAAGCCGGAGCATTTTTAGCTGGATTTACTCTTGGTATTGAGATTGTGTGCGGTCCTACATTGAATTTTTTATCAAGATGTTTTGCATGCTCAATCATAGCAAGCACTTCAAATTTGTAATCGTAAAGTCCGAAAAGAGTGCCAATACCGACATCGTGCATACCATTTGCCAAAGCTCTGTCCATTGTATCAATTCGCCAGTCGTAATCGGATTTTTTTCCGCTTGGATGCATCTTTTTATAGGTTTCTCTGTGGTATGTTTCCTGAAAAACAGTATATGTCCCAATTTTTACATCTTTTAATTTATGAAATTCCTCGTCAGTCAAAGGTGCGATTTCAATATTAATTCTACGAATTGAACTGTTTTTGCTGTCTTTAACACTATAAACGGCATCAATAGCTTCGAGAAAATAATCAAAAGTGCAGTTTTGGTGGTTTTCACCCATAAGCATAAGAACGCGTTTATGTCCCTGTTCGAGAATAGCAAGAGTTTCCTCTTTTATATCATCTAAAGATAATGAACGCCTTACTATTTCTTTATTATCGGCACGAAATCCACAATAAAGACAATTGTTTGAGCAGTAGTTTGAAACATAAAGTGGTGCAAACAGAACAAGCCGGTTGCCATAAATTTCACGCTTAACGTAAAGTGCTGTTTCATAGAGTTCTTCAAGTAAATCTTGATTTTCGATAGTTAAAAGTGTAGCAATTTCTTCAAGTGTAAGTCCGTGTAGCTCTCTTGCTTTATTTAAAACATCTCTAACTTCTTTTGAATCTGGATTTTGCTTTTTTTCTAAAATACTATGTATTTTTTCTTCATTTATTATGTCAATGCTATTCATTATACTCTCACATTTTTAATAATATAGTATAAACGTTTAATGCAACATTTTATTTACTAAAAATTTTACAATATAAATAAAAAAAAAAAGTCTTTTATAAAATTTATATGCAAACTTCAAAAAAATGGAAAATATAATAGAAAAAATAAATAGATTAAGAAAAGAGCGAAATGCAGTAATTCTTGCTCATTACTACCAAAATCCCCAGGTACAAGATATTGCAGATTTCCTCGGTGATTCACTTGCATTGGCGCAGCAGGCAAAAAAAAGCAAGGCAGATGTAATTCTTTTTTGTGGTGTTCATTTTATGGCGGAAACTGCAAAAATTCTTAATCCGGAAAAAGTCGTCATTATTCCTGATATGGAAGCTGGCTGTTCGCTTGCCGATAGTTGTCCGACAAATGAATTTAAGGATTGGCTAAAAAACTACCCAGACCACACTGTTATTTCATATATTAATTGCTCTGCTGCAGTAAAGTCACTTTCAGATATTATCTGCACTTCTTCCAATGCAGAAAAAATTGTTAATTCTGTTCCAAAGGGAAAAAAAATATGTTTTGCACCCGATAAATATCTTGGTAGCTTTGTTATGAAAAATACCGGCAGAGATATGGTGCTTTGGGATGGCGCCTGTCAGGTTCATATTGAGTTTTCAGAAATTGAACTGCAAAAACTAATAGCAAAACATTCTGAATCGCTCATTTTAGCACATCCGGAATGCCCTCCAAATATACTTGATTATGCCGATTACGTCGGCTCAACTTCCGGTATCATTAATTTTGCTAAAAAATCCGATGGAAAGGAATTTATAATAGCAACTGAATCCGGAATAATACACGAACTAAAGAAGCAGGTCAGCGGAAAGCTTTTTTATCCAGTCCCAAATATAGAAGGTTGCAGTTGCAATGAATGTCCGCATATGCGATTGAATACTCTTGAAAAAATCGCATCAGCACTCGAAAATTTGTCTCCTCGTATAGAAATGGACGAGGATTTGCGTTTGAAAGCACTTAAACCATTAGAAAAAATGTTGGAGTTAAGCTAATGTTATATCCTCAATTACAATCATTACCCGAAGATTATATCAAGCAGAAAGTAGATGAGTTTTTGCTCGAAGATGCTCCAAACGGAGATTTTACTGCCAATGCAATTTTTCCTGAAACCAGAAAAGGCAAAGGGGTTATCGAAGCAGAAGATAGTATAGTCTTTGCCGGGCGGCAGGTCATTCCTTATTTTTTTAGCGATTCTGCAAAAATCAATATGTATTGCGATGACGGCGATTTTATTCAAAATAAAGCCACTATTGCTGTCATTGAAACTGATGTAAATCATCTTTTAAGAGTAGAAAGACCTTTGCTCAATCTTTTACAAAGACTTTGCGGAGTGGCAACTCAAACGCGTAAATATGTTGAATTAGCAAAAAGCAGTGGAATTAGAATTTTAGATACACGCAAAACCACTCCCGGACTTCGCATCTTCGAAAAATATGCTGTGATTTGCGGTGGTGGAACAAACCATAGATTGGATTTATCATCTGGTATTTTAATTAAGGATAATCACATTGCAGCTGCTGGTAGCATAACTCTTGCAGTTGAAAGTGTAAAAGCAAAGAATTATAATTTACCTATTGAAGTTGAAGTCGATAATTTCGAGCAAATTGAAGAAGCATTACGTGCAGAAATTGACAGTATTTTGTTAGATAATTTTACTCCAGAAAAAACAAAAGAAGCAGTCTATTTCATTAGAAACTTTCCTACTGAAAAGAAAATCTTCATTGAATCCTCCGGTGGAATAAATTTAAAAAATATTGAGCCATATTTAAGTTCTGGCATTGATGCTATTTCTGTAGGTGCTTTAACCCACAGCGCACCAGCCGCTAATATTCATATTGAATTTGAGTAATGAATTTGTTTACAGCCATACGTTCAAAATGTTGTTCGTATGGCTTTTCTCTTGATACTTTCGTATAGTTACCCAACTTCGCAAAAGTTCTTTGGACATCTTTATCAATGTGGTATTAACCGATAGTGAAAATCGCACTTCTTTTCAGAATAACAGACAAAATTGAATTTTTAGCTCTTCTCCCTTATTCCGTGAGATAATACAATAACAAAATGATATAAACGTCATAAAAATATATTAATTACAAATTATTTATGATGTTAAATTATTTCACCCAAAATAAAAATGGCTAATTTTATCGTAGAAACTACAAAAAAAGTTATTGTTAATCATTCCGGTTTAGTTTTCATAGCTAATTATTTAAATGATGTTCGTTTTTTTTCAAGAATAAATAAAATTTCTAAAATCAAAAAGAACTCTGGCGTTATTTCTGATTATGACATAATCAAGACTTACATTGCGTTAATATCTCTTGGTAAAACTGATTTTGAAGACGTTGAACTATACCGCAAAGATAAATATTTCAAGAAAGTGCTGAATTTACATACAGTTCCATCATCGGTAACATTACGACAGCGTCTGGAAAGCTATGGTGAGGAAATGCGGGAGGTTCTTCGGGAAACAAACTTAGAATGGCTGCAGAATCATATTGCAAATGAAACAATAGAAATCAATGAAGTCCCATACATAATATTGGAATCAGATGTAACGCCGATGGATAATTCAGGTTCGAGAAAAGAAGGTGTATCAAAGACATACAAGCTATTTGATGGTTTTGCCCCTATGATGAGCTATTTTGGCAAAAGTGGTTTTATGATAAACAATGAACTTCGTGAAGGAAGCTGTCATAGCAACTGTGAAGGAACAGATAAATATTTTGAAGAAACAATAGGATTAGCAAAGCAGTTGGGTCCTTATCCATTGCTTGCAATAATGGATTCTGGAAATGATGACAGCAACTTGGTATTACATTTCAAGAAATTAGGAGCAGAATTTATAATTAAACGTAATTTGCGTAGAGAACCTATAGACACATACAAAGAATATGCAATTTCAAAGGGTAAGAAGATTGAAAGCAAAAATTATGTTGGTTGCACAGTATATTATAGCAATTGGGAGCGTGAAGTTAAAGGCGAGAAAATCCCGATATCTGTAGTAGTAACCGAATATAAGAAAGACAGGAAAGGATTAGATTATTTAATACCGCAATATGATGTAGAAGTTTACTGGAATTCGTTGAACTTGGATGCCGAGCAAGTAGAGGAAATGTATCATCAACATGGGACAAGTGAGCAGTACCATAGTGAATTTAAGAGTGATTTGGATATGGAACGATTGCCATCTGGCAAATTTGAATCAAATTACTGCTTTATGCTTATGGGAATGCTTGCATTTAATTTGCTTCGATTTTTAGGCAAAGAATTATTGGCGACAGGTTTAGTTCCTGGCAAACGTGGATTACGTCTACGAATTCGGACAGTTTTGCAGAATATAATGTATATGGGGTGTCAGTATATATCTAAAGCACGTCGTAATACAATAAAAGTATTTGAAGAATACTTATGGACGCCGTGCTTCGTTGCTTTGTTCGAATAGCAACAAGTAAAGACAAAAGAAATAGTGTAAAAAGTATAGGTTTTAAGGACTACAATGGAGTTCTATGTGTAGAGAGTAAAAAAAGAGCATATTTTGATAAAAACTTGAGTAAAATTACAAAAAAAAGATGTAGAAAATTAAATAAAATATAAAAAAGAGAAAAAATTTTAAAAAATTTCCATAATTTTGACAAAAATAGTATAAGCTATTTTTTTCTCACTGAATAAGGTTTGAAATAAGTAAAAGATGGACTCCACTTGGGAAAGTGGAGTCCATCTGCCTTTCAAACTTTCAGAAAGTGCTGGTTTTGTCAAGTCATCCGATGACTTCCCTGTCATCGGATGACAAATTTATTTCAATAAATTGCATTTAATATCTATTTATTTCTTTTGCATAATTTAAATTTTTTAGCTAAATTTACTAAAAATAAAAAAGGAGTTACAAATGAATTATACAGCACAATTCACGAAAATTGATTCAGGATATATGGGACAAATTCTAGAATTTCCTGAAGTTGTTACCGAAGGAGTTACAATAGAAGATTGCAAATATATGCTTGAAGATGCTTTTAGAGAAATGTGCCTTGCATACAGTGAACTTGGTAAAACCTTGCCAATTAGAAACATACATTTAGAACAATTCGAAATGGAAGCCAGCTATGTCTGTTAAAAGACGTGATTTGGTGAAATATTTGGAAGATAATGGTTATTATCTGCTAAGAGAAGGAGGCAATCATTCAATTTATTATAATGGAAAGAAAGCAATTCCAGTGAAAAGGCATAACCAATTTGACAGAATAACAGCAAACGAAATATGTAAGCAAGCCGAGTTAGAAAAGAAATTCTAATCAACCCTCGCAAACGCCATACCACTACTGCTTCAACAATCCCACCTCTTTCACCGATAAGTAATATCGCTAATTCTTGTATACTTCTTGTCTATGCAATACTCTTGCAATATGAACATTTTTTGATTTGTCATTAATAAAAAATAAAATTCTGTAATCTCCAACTTTAAGGCGGTATTCGTCAACTTTTCCGCTTAGCTTTATTACTTTTTCATTTCTTGGATTTGATGATAACTTTTCGATTTCGGAAATGATTTTGCTAACAAATGGCTCGTTGATATTATCAAGGTCTTTTGCAGCTGACTTCTTTAAAGTTATGCTATATAAGGTTTCGTTTCCTTTTATAATCTGTTAATGAAATCTCTGCTTCATTTCTAACTTCATCAATTAGCTTTGAATCCTCTTTATCTTCAATAATATTCATAATTTCCAAATAATTATTGTAATCCAATAAAACTTTTGTTCTATTGCCATTGCTGTCAATTAGAAATTCAGGTTGATACTGCACCATAATAGCCCTTTCATTTTTTAAAAATAAACGATTTGATTTTATAAATATTTTTAATTAATTTGAATAAAAAATAATTGTATTAAAATTGAAAAATTGATGTTAGTAAAACAGAATCGGCTACTTTGGAGAGCAGCGAGACAAAGAAAGCGACTACTTTGCAATGGGCTTCCGCCTTTACGACCCCGAAATCGGCAGATTCCTTTGATGATTACTTTTTGCAAAAAAGAGTTGTTAATTTATAAAGAAAAATTAAGATTTTTATTTTAAAATAATTTCAGAACACCTGACCCCATAGCGAAAATAAAGGAGTTAGAAGATTTATCTCGTAAATAACAATTTCGCAGTTAGCAAATATTATCTTATTAGTTATTGGTCATTGGTCATTAGTTTGTAACTACTAATAACCAATGACGAATAACGAATGACCTATTGAAAATATTTACATTCAAATTTAACTTCTTATAATAAAAAATGCGAAACAACAAACTACGAGGCATCAGGAGTTCTGAATATTGAAATTTTTTCTCAAACCATACGAACAACTTGTTGAATGTATGGCTTTATACCAAGTTGCTTTTAAAGATAAAATATAATTGTCTGTCATTCCGAGGCGAATATAAACGAAGACTTTTACTTTTAATGAAATGAACTTTTTAGTCATCTGATGACTGCCAGTCATCAGATGACTTACGCTTTTATATTTATCATTATAATTACATATAATACATATAGTTACATGCTAAAAAAGCCGAAGTGGTTCATTAGGAGGCGAAGTGAGAAATCTCAAAGTCTGTGATAGCAAGGAGTTGTGAGATTTCTCACTTCGTTTCGAAATGACACTTTAAATGTATCTTTGAATGCAACTTGGTATTAAACAAATATTTTAAGAACATATCACCTCTCCCCTCCTAAATTACTTTTATAAGGAGGGGAGTTAGTATGGAAATATTACTTTCTTTTTGTCGTGGTTTTCTTTTTTTCTTTTTTATCGTCTTTACTTAATTGGCGCAATTCACTGAAACGTTTAGCAGCAATACCGAATAAACTGCCTTCGGGGAAATTACCTTCTTCATCTATTTCGCCAGCTGGAAGACCGAATAGCAGTGGAGTGGCATCTTCAATTTTTGCAAAAGAATAAATTTTAAAATTACCTTGCTTCACATCTTCAATCAATTCATCAGAGAGCATAAGGTCTTTCACGTTTTGAACGGGTATTATTACACCTTGACCATCTTTGAAACCGCGTTCCTTGCAGATTTCATAAAAGCCAGTGATTTTTTCATTTACTCCGCCAATCGGCTGAATATCCCCTTTTTGGTTAATTGAGCCAGTAATAGCAAAGGTTTGCTTAATTGGAATATTTGTAAGAGCAGAAAGAAGGACATAGATTTCAGCAGCCGAGGCACTGTCGCCATCGACTCCGGAATAGGACTGCTCAAAAGCAATAGAAGCGGTGAAAGTAAGAGGTTCTTTTTTAGAAAAGCGTTCACGAATAAAGCCAGTAATTATCAGCATCCCTTTGCTATGAATTGCACCACTCATTTCGGCTTCTCGTTCAATATTGATAATGCCAGCGGTGCCGGGAGAAATTATGGCAGTTATACGGGCTGGTTTCCCAAATGCAAGAATACCTGTATTCAATACTGTTAAACCATTTATTTGTCCGACACGCTCTCCATCGGTGTCTATCATTAGATTGTTCTCAAGGATTTGTTGCTTAATTTTTTCGTCAAGCATATCATTGCGATATTTTCTGTTTTTTATTGCAATTTTGACATCTCCACGATTTATATACTTATTAAAACTATTTCTTACGTAAAATGCAGATTCACGCAAAATGTCTGCAACGTCAGAAAACTTTAGAGTTATTCTGTTTTGAGAACCAGCGTGTTCTACTGCCCACTCCATTATCGCAGCTACGCCATCTGGGGTGCAATGTGGTAGATTTTCTTCTTTACAAATCTTTGAAATAAATCGGGTATAATTATTAATGATTTCTGGATTAAGTTCTGTTTCATAATCAAATTGTGCATTAACTTTAAAAATCTTTTTAAACCCTTTTTCATAAGAATAAAGCATACGATAAAGTGAACCGCCACCAATTAGGATAACCTTAACATTTATGTCGATTGGTTCTGGTTTAATTAGAAGTTGCGAGAACTGGAACAGCGATTCAAATGGCTGAATTTCTAATTTGTCGTAAAGCAAAACACGTTTTAAAGTCTGCCAAACACCTTGCTCGGTAAACAAATCCAATGCATTTACAATCAAATACCCCTGGTCTGCTTTGAGTATTGAGCCAGCTTTGATTTTTGTGAAGTCAGTTCTCCAAAAACCGCGTGGGTCAAGTGTTCTTTCAATCGTTCCGAATAAATTTGTGTATGAAGGAGTTGTTTCAACAACAATCGGGTAATTCGTTGTTTGCGAATTATCTAAAACGACATTAACTTCAAAGATATTGAATTTATCACCATCTTCCTGCTGTTCGGGATTGATTTCAACAGCGGGCTGAACTGGATTTCCTTGAGGGAAAAATAGTGATAAGTTGTTTAAAATATGGTCTTTTACTTCTTCAACATATTTTTCAACTTTTTCATTTGAAAATGTTTTAATAATATCATTAAAAAGAGCAGTAACAACGATGGCGGCAGCAGCTTTTTCGTTATTCAGCATTTCATTTCTGAATTCCTGCATTAGTTTCAAGCCCTTGTTTGCTAAATCAAATATTTCATTATGAAATTGACGGTAGTATTTTTTAAACTCATCTGCCTTTTCCTGAGTAATTGTGCCTTTTTCGACTAATTCATCAACTTCGGAAATTTGCATTGGTTTGGTATCAATAACAGGGAAAACCTCTGGAACAACGCTTCCATTCTCATTTTCTAACTGACCGCGTATAAATCCGAATGGTTTTATTTTAGTATCGAATTCATTTAAAATGTCGTGTTCTTTTTGTTGATAATCTTCAATGATTTGTATACGTTGCTGCTTAAAACCCTCTTCTTCAAATAATTTTGGTAAACGGCGGCGAAGATAAGTAATGGAATCTTTCATAGCAGCGGATAACTTTTTTCCCTGACCGCGAGGAAGTTTGATTAAACGGGGTGCATCCTGGTCTTCAAAATTATTCACATAGCAGTAATCGAAAGTCATTGGACAACTTGTCGTTACTTCTTCTAACATTCTTTTAACAGTAGATAAACGACCAGTGCCTGAAAGACCAGACACAAAAATATTATAACCTTTAGTAAATAGCTCTGCTCCTAATTTTATGGCTTCTATAGCGCGTGGCTGCCCGACAATAGTATCTAATGGCTCAACTTCTTTGGTTGATTTAAATTTGAAAATATCTTCAGGGCAATGCCATCTGAGTTCATCGGCTTGCAATTCTGAATATTGCGACTTCGATTGAATAGATAATGCAAGTGTTTTCGGTGTTTTTTTAATGTTTTTTTTCATAATTTTTACAATTTATTTAAAAACTCTTATTTAGCAAATTAGTATATTTTTTTTACAGAAAAAAGCATAAAAATAATAAAAAAAATTTGGTTATTTAAGAAAAAGTCCTTAATTTTGTATGCTATGGTAATACAAGTTATCATAAAATAAAAAATAATCGCCACTTTAGCTCAGTTGGTAGAGCAGCTGATTTGTAATCAGCAGGTCGTTGGTTCGAGTCCGACAAGTGGCTCAAAGAAAAAGCCGATGTAATCTAAAACATCGGCTTTTTTGCTTTGATAAATTGCTATCCTCAGGAATTGCAAATTTTTTATAGTTTTATACCAAACCGCTAACAATAATGGTAATATAATCTGTCATTCCGAGCGCAGAGAGGAATCTCACAACTTCTTGACACCACAAACTTTGAGATTTCTCACTTCGTTACCAATGACATCACATTTTTTCGGTCATTCTGAGGCGAATCTAAACGAAGACGTTTACTTTTAAGAAAATGAACAAATGGAGAAGCAAGCCATACGATCAACAAGTTGATAGTATGGCTTAGATTTTTTTTATTTCATCAATCAACAAGCATAAAAGGGATTCGCTTGGTTTTCCAATATTAGAATAAT
>CAZCLJ010000061.1:0-19031 GCA_964499465.1 uncultured Hyphomicrobiales bacterium | reverse complement strand
TGAGATTCTTCACTTCGTTCAGAATGACAGACAAACGTAAAGATGTCATTGGCAAGCGCAGCGAAGTGATTGTTAAGGAATAAGTCATACGATAAACAAGTTTATAGTATGACTTTTACAATCATTTTAGCCATACTATCAACTTGTTGATCGTATGGCTTGCTTCTTATTTAGTTCATTTCATTAAAAGTAAACGTCTTCGTTTATATTCGCCTCAGAATGTCGACAATTATTTTCCAAAAGTTTTATCCTTAAAAACATAATATTCATTTCCCGCAATGCAAAAAATCCTTTCAGTTGCTTAATAAATAATCTTAAAAATTCTTTATTCAACTTCAGATTAATAAATCTTATCAAAAAAATAAGAAAATTTATTTTTATAAATATAATTCTTTCTTTCAAATTCATTTAAATCATTAATAAAAATCAAATATTTATCCTTAGAATTTTAATTCGAGTAGTTATATGGCATTTACTCTTATTTTTATATTTAAAATATGAATTTTATTATTCTTAAATGAATAATTATTATGATAATATTTATATTATTTAATATTATATGAATTTTATTATTTTTTAATTTTATTTTATTATAATTATATTTATATTTGTTATAATATTATTTATATTTATTGTTTCTATCTTTTGTTTTTTTATTTTTAATTGTATCAATTTAATAGTAACAAAATAAAAGGATAGTACAATTAAGTAAAAGAAATGAACAAAAAAATAAAAGGAATAAACAACATAGTAAAAAGAAGGAGTAATAAAACTAAAGATAAAAGCAACAAAATAATAGAAAGAAGTAATAATACAATATGAAAGAGCAACAAAATAATAGAAAGAAGCAATAATATAAATGGTAAATATATTTAAATATCAGATTTAATATTCAATTGTTGAATATCATATTTTTTAAATCAATTTTTAAAGGTTTTTTATGTCGAGAATTAATTTGAAAAGGAATTATTTAATAACAGATGCCGGGCTTTATGTGTTTGTCTCTCATTTTTATTCAACCTTGCTTCGCGACCAATCTGATTTGCTTGAATTTGGAGTTACAGCAGATAAAATTGCAGAGTTGAAAGAACTCGAAGAAGAATTTGAAAGTATTCCGCAGGATACTTTTTTTTGGGGAGATGTGATGACAGCAACAGAAGAAAAGAATGAAAAAGAAGCAGTTTTGAAGAACACTATGCTAAAAATGGGCAGGCGTGTGGCATTGAAATGGGGAGAAAAGTCAAGTAAATATGAACGTTTCGGAATAAAGGGGATTAACAATTTTTCTTATGCCCGGCTTTTGAGCAGTGCAAGGGCAGCTATTTCTTTTCTGAATGAAATGAAAAGCGAGCTTGCCGAAACTGGTTTAACGCAGGAAATGATTGATGAGTTTGAATTGCAGTGTAATGATTTTGAAAATGCGAAAAACAGGCAGGCAGAATTGAATGAATTGCGTATAAATAAGACTGCTGAGCGAATTAGCAAGGGAAATGCTCTTTTCAAAATTGTTAGTAATTACTGTGCAATCGGAAAAACTTTGTATGGAAAAACCGACTCTGCAAAATACAACGATTACCTGATTTACAGGAAAAAACGCAGAAAAAAAGATAAAGCAACTGAGGATTTGAATGAACCAATTTCTGAAGGAAAAGAATAGATGTTGCCAATGACAACCAAAATAATATTTTAAAACTCAACATATACCATTTTCCAATTTTATTCCTAATTTTGTAATTATTTGTTGAGGAAAATGGCAAATTTAGAAGAAATAAAAGACGAAATACTGCAGAAACTTGATATAGTAGATGTAATCAGCGATTATGTAGATTTGCGTAAGCGTGGAGCTAACTATGTCGGTCTTTGCCCCTTTCATAATGAAAAAACACCTTCCTTTAATGTTTCTTCTGAAAAAGGAATTTACAAATGCTTCGGTTGTGGTGCAGCCGGTAATCTGATTACATTCGTAATGGATTACGAAAAATTGAATTTTCAGGAAGCAATAAAAGCACTTGCCAAAAAAGCCGGCATCCAATATCAACTAACCAAAGAAACCAACAAGGAGGTAAGTAAATATGACCTTGCTTACCAGGCACTTATTGCTGCAAGGGATTTCTTTGTTAAAACACTCAAAACAAACGCCGGGAGCATTGCAACAGAGTATTATGTGCGGCGTGGCTTCACAAAAGATACTATAATAAAATTCGGATTGGGCTATTCGCCGAACAGTTGGGATAGTTTAATAAACGAACTGCATAAAAAGGGCTTTTCAAATGAAGTGCTGCAAAATGCAGGACTTATTATCAAAAAAGAGGATAAAGATTCATTTTACGATAGATTCCGCGATAGAGCTATGTTTCCCATTCCAGATAATATGGGAAGAGTGATTGGGTTTGGTGCAAGGCGACTGAATGATGACGATACACAGCCAAAATACATAAATTCTCCTCAAGGTTTGGTTTATGACAAAAGCCGCTCGCTTTATGGACTTTACCATGCAAGAAACGAACTGCGAAATAAAAAAGCCGCTATTCTCGTTGAAGGGTATATTGATGTTATAACGCTTCACCAAGCTGGAATAACAAACGTTATTGCTTCAAGCGGAACTTCTTTAACAACAGAACAACTTGATATTTTAGCCAGATATGGAAAAAAGCTGTATTTGGTATTCGATTCAGATTCTGCTGGTGTAAAAGCAACTGACAGGGCGCTGGAAATTGCAATAGAAAAGGGCTTTGATATTTATATTTTGCAATTACCGAAAGGCGAAGACCCCGATTCATTTGTCAAAAATCACGGTGGAGAACTGTTTAATATTTATTTAGATGGCTCGGTTTCTTTTCTTGAATTTAAAATAAACAAACTGAAAGAGGAAGGCAAGCTAAATAATCCACAAAGTAAGGCGGAAGCAGCCCGCGACATTGTAAGAATAATTTCAAAAATCCCAGACCGCTTGCAGCACGATGATTACATCGCAAATCTTGCACGTTATATGAATTTCAGTGAGTTTCAGCTTCAGCAAATTTATAAAGAAAAAAACGAAATTGAAAAAAAGGACAAGAAACAAAAAAAGAGAGAAAATGTAGAACATCAAAAAGATAATGCAGCTCCTGTTCAGGAAATTGACGTTAATATAAAAAGCAAATTACAAAAGGAGGAATATATTCTTTTGGAAACCTGTCTTGCAGAAACCGATGGTATAAAAACTCTTTTTAGTAATGAAAATTTCAATATGAATTTGATTATAAGCAGCGAAGGGAAGCGGCTTTTTACTATTCTGGAAAATCTGTATTCGATTACTGATAATGTAGTAGATGAATTGATGGCAGACGAGTCTATTTCAGAAAGCGACAGGGATTTTCTTGTTAAACTTTCTTTTAAAGGTCATCAGTTCGATAAGAAATGGGAAAAATATATTGATACCGTTCCGACAATTGACATAAAAAAAACCATAAATGATACTTTAATCCGCCTGAATATTAAGCAGCTTGATATTCAAATTCAAGAACTAATGCAAATCCAAAAAGTAGCTCCATTTGAAGAGCAACTTAAAGCAACTCAACAAATACAGGAACTTTCCCAAAAGCGTAATAGTTTAAATAAAGGAAGTTCAAATAATTCATATTAGTTTGCCATTTTGAGCCCCAAAATGAAGTATGACCATTATTTAAATGGAGATGACATAATTTTCCGTGTCATTCTGACGGATGTCAGAATCCATCTTAAAAATAGTTTTATTAGGTCATTAGTCATTAGTTATTCGTAATTAGTATTTTTACTAACAACCAATGACTAATGACTAAAAAGCAAGACAGGTGCTGATATCAAGTTGCTTTTAACGATAAATTATTTACATCTGTCATTTCGAAACGAAGTGAGAAATCTCAAGTTATGTGGAAACAATGAGTTGTGAGATTCTTCACTTCGTTCAGAATGACAAGCATGCGAAATAGCAAACTACGAGGGGGCTGGAGCTCTGAATTTAAGAAAGAAAAAGAATAAAAAAAGTCATACGAACAACTCGTTGATAGTATGACTTTAATAAGCATTTATACAATAAAAACAGCCCAAGAGGTTCATTACTCTTGATTTCAGCAATTCATTATCTAAGTTTCTGACTTAATTCAAAAAGTATTCTTTTCTCTCTGTCAGTCAAACTTTCGTAACCATTTTTTGAAATTTTATCTAAAATATCATCAATAACACTTTGTTTAATTTCTTCATTGTCAACAGTAAAGCCATTAGGTTTTTGCTGTGGTTCTTCTCTTTGCTGGGTTTTTTGCTGAGAGAACCAAGTAAAAGGTTGCTGTTGAGTTCGTGTGCGATTTTGGAAATTGTAAATATTGCTTGGTTCGTCATCATCATCAGCAAAATGAGGAGAATTATCGTAAACCTTATTTAGCTTCAGTTGCTTTTCGAAGCGAAGCAAAATAAATCCGGTTAAAGCACCACCAAGATGAGCAAAGTGTGCAATACCTCCACCACTATCGGTAAATCCTGAAATTAAGGCAATTCCAGCGAAAATTAGAACGAAGAATTTAGCTGGTATCGGTATAAACAGCGGAAACATCATAATCGGTCTGTTTGGGAAAGTAAGCCCAAAAGCAAGTAAAACTCCATAAACAGAACCGGAAGCACCAATTGTAGGTGCTGGATTAGAAAACATCGGAGCAATTAAAAGCTGAGTTAAAGCGGCTCCTACTCCGCAAAGCAAATAAAAGATTAGGAATCGCTTTGAGCCCCAACGCTCTTCAAGTTCAATTCCGAACATCCAAAGTGCAAAAAGATTGAGGAAGATATGACTTAAACCGCCATGCATAAATTGATATGAAATTAATTGCCAGATATAAAAGCCATCATCAAGAGGCCATAAGGCAAAAAACTTGAAAAAATATGCTCGTAAAGAAACTCCATCTATGTGATAAACACTTAATAGCAAATATTCAGCGATAAATACTACTATGTTAATGATTAATATTGATTTGATTACGGGGGGCATCATTGAACTTCTTCCAAAAATACCCCGGCTCTGATAATTGCTCATACTTCCTTATCCATTTTTTAAGTATAAACGAAGTATCAAGTATTTAATTGCTAATTCATTGAAAGAAAAATTGTACTTTTGCTTGTGAAAAATTCTTTAAACTCTAATGAAAAGTCTTCCCACAAAAAATAGAAATCATCCCATGCGATGAAAAATAATTCAGGGTCTTTACTAAACGAATCCCATGCGATTATTAGCAAATCCAATGAATTAATTAGTTCTTCCCGTATATTTTCATATAAGTATTGTGAAATCAATATTTTTGGAATAATTTGAATTATCTTCGATAAGAACAATAATATCTGGCTTAAGGTTACGTGTATCATTTCATTAACCTTAGGATTTCTGTTCAATATAGCAACTAATTCATTTACTGATTTAATTATTGAATCAATAAGAAGCAAATGTTTATCGAATGATATTGTATATTGCATATATTTTAATTGCACTTGAGAGTAATATTATGTTTAAATAACAATAATATTTGCTATGTAGGATATTTGTAATAATAATTATATGAATTCCATTATAAAATGTCATAAACAATATTAATTGTCATTCTGACGTATGTCAGAATCAATCTTAATAATAGTTTTTATAGGTCATTTGTTATTCGTCATTAGTACTTTTACTAACAACTAATGACCAATGACTAATGACCAAAAAACTAATAAAAGAAAATTTGCAAACATCGAAAATATTCTTTACGAGGCGAATCTCCTAACTCCTTTATTTTCGTTATGGGGGCTGGAGTTCTGAATTTAGTAAAGTTTCCTGAATAACTAAAACTGATTAAGAACCCTAACATCATTTTGATAGAACAAACGTATATCGTCAAGACCTGTTTTAAGCAAAGCGACTCTTTCAATACCAAATCCGAATGCATAACCTGTATAGATTTCAGGGTCAATTCCACATTCTTTTAAAACGTTAGGATGGACCATACCGCATCCAACAATTTCTAACCAACCGCTATGTTTACAAATACGGCATCCTTTTCCTCCGCATAAAAAGCAGGAAATGTCCATTTCTGCACTTGGTTCAGTAAATGGGAAATATGAAGGACGGAACCTAAATTTAGAGTGTTCGCCATACATTTTTTTGGCAAACGAGATAATTGTTCCTTTTAGTTCAGCAAATGTAACGCCTTTATTAATATATAGTCCTTCAATCTGATGAAATTCAGCAAGGGAACGGGCATTTATTGCTTCATTCCTATAAACTCTTGCTGGCATAATACAGCGGATTGGTGGCTGCTGAGATTTCATCACTCTGATTTGCACTGGCGATGAATGTGTCCGTAATAGTGCATTATTATTGGATTTAATAAAGAAAGTATCCTGCATATCGCGTGCTGGATGGTCCGGTGCAAAGTTTAACGCATCAAAATTATGATATCCATCTTCAATATCTGGACCTTCTGCAACAGCAAATCCCATAGAATCAAAAATATCTACCATACTTTGCATTATTTGATATACCGGATGAGCGCTTCCAACGAAATTCCTTCTGCCCGGCAATGTCAAATCAATATCAGCAACGATTGCTGTATTGTCTTCATATTTTTCTTTTAATTCTTTATAGCCATTTTCAGAATAATTTCTTAATTCATTTAAAACTTTACCTATAGACGCTTTTTGTTCTTTGGGAACTTCTTTCATTCTATCGAAAAAGTTCTGCACTTTCCCTTTTTTTACAAGATATTCTAGCCGAAAATTTTCCAATTCAGCAGCGTTTTTAATTAATTTTAACTTCTCTTCGATTTCTGTTCTTAATACTAATATTTCCTGTTCCATAATATTTTCAAATTTTATTAATATATTTTTTGTAAAAATACGAAAAATTTCATTCTTTTAGATTTTTTTTATTTCAGAACTCTTGACCCCACGTAGTTTGCTACTTCGCAGTCTTGTCATATCGAAACGAAGTGAGAAATCTCACAAGTCATTGCTACCACAGAGTTTGAGATTCTCGAATTGACAGACAATTATATTTTATCTTTAAAAGCAACTTGGTATAAAAGAACGGAAACAATCAAAGCAAAAATAAATATTTTAACTCGCAAAACGGACTTTTCAATTATTAATCCATTTTGTGTTACCCACACACTTTTATAAAGAACCTCATTAGTCATTTGTCATTGGTTATTGGGTTATTGGGTTATTGGGTTATTGGGTTATTAGGTAATTGGGTAATTGGGTAATTGGGTAATTGGGTAATTGGGTTATTAGGTTATTGGGTTATTGTTCTTCTACCAATGACTAATGACTTATAGCTGCCAGCCGAAAACCATAAACCGACAGTTGATTGCTGATACCCGTATACACGCAGGGCTGATACGTTATTTGAAATACTCTATTACAGCCATACTATCAACTTGTTGATAGTATGGCTATAAGAGAACGTAACAGCCCTGCCGTTTATTTTTAGAGTGGATACATTAAAAAAAAGAACGTTTACTTAGTATTCTTTTGTAACCAAGCAATTACATATTCGAGGAAACCATCAACGAAATTTTTATCTAAAAGAGCGTATTCATCCATTAATCCAGTGTTTGCCTTTTGGAAGAGATGATTTGCATCTTTAAATAACTCAATTTGAAAATTTTTATTTCCACTTTTTTTCAAAGCATTTTCAATTGCCTTTTTATTCAAATCAGGAACGACCTGCAAGTCTTTTTCTCCAAACATTGCTAAAACCGGACATTCTACTTTTTCGAGGTCTTTAGCTGGGTCATATTGAATAAAAAATTTATACCATTTAGTTTGAGCAGCTTTAAGTTGCATATCTGCTCTTTTTTCAAGTTCTTTTTCAGAAATATTTAATTGTTTACGAGCTTCTTCGGGCAACTCATCAATGCTTTTTTTCAAATCATTTAAAATTATTTCTTTTACTTCATTCCAGCCAATGCCGGTTTTCACAGCTTGCATAACAGATTTTTGTGTTTCTAAAGTATGTGCTATTTCTTCTTCAGTCGAACCGCTTGATTTAATGATAGCTTCGAGTTGCGAAAGTATCACCTGCTCGCCAATTATGCCCGGACCAGACATTAAGATAAGAAATGCGACATCTTTATGCTCAGCTGCAAGCATAGTGCCGATAGCTCCACCTTCACTATGCCCCAGAAATCCAATTTTATTAGGATTAATTTCTTTCCTTTTCTTTAAATATTGAAAAGCTGCATAAGCATCATCAGCAAAAGTGCGGGTAGTTGCATTTTCTATATCGCCAGTATCAGAGCCACCAATTCCTCTGTCGTCATATCGTAGAACAGCAAAACCAGTATTTGAAAGGTAATTGGCGAGCAATGCGAATACCTTGAACCCTGCAATATCCTCATCTCTGTCTTGCTGGCCGCTACCCGAAATTAGAATAACAGCTGGAAAAGGTCCTTTCCCCTTGGGATAGCTCAAAGTCCCTGCTATTTTTACTTTGTCATTGTAAAATGTAACTTCTTCTTCGTTATAATCTGCTGGGAGAAATATAGTTCCTTCTTCTTCTTTTTCAGTTCTCGCTAAGTAGAAAATGCCTTTTACTCCGGATTGATTGAAATATCCACTTATAGAATCAGTTGTGAATTTACCTGTAAATCTTGCTATGTTAGTTTGATTCAGGTAGAGTTCAAATGAAACAGTATCCTTGTTAAAATTAAAATTACTTAAAGACAAGCCAATCGCCATTTGCTGCGGTATATCGAGTTTTCCTGCAATAGAATTGTTTTCTTCAAAAAATACTGTTTTAATAATTAACGAGTTGCCCATTATTTCAATATGCCCTTTCCAAGAACCAATCACTTCTTTTTGAGCAAAGCAATTATATGAAATTGCTATTATTAAAATCAGTAGAAATATTTTCTTCATCTTATTTCCCAAAATAAATTAATGCAAAAATAAGAAATTATCGTGAATTATTTAAATTATTGGCTATATGTTGTATTAAGTGTTGAAATATAGATACAATAAAAGTGTAATTTCGAACTTCCTGATTAAGCAAATGCTTTATTTAAAGGAGAATGACAAATTACGATGTCATTGGTATCCCTCTAATAAATTACTTGCTTTATCAGGGGGTTCAATTTGCAATTTATCGAAGCAAAAAAATCAATAGAATTTTCATAATCAAAATTATTGCAGGAAATTGCTATTTTTGTATTTAAATATAAGTGATATAATTGACGATAATTAGTAAAGGTGTCATTTGAATATAATTTTTAGCGTTTTACCTGTTTTAGTATTTCTAATGGTATTTAACTTATTGGATTCGTATAAGTTAGTAAGATTAAATACTATTTATCTGGCACTCCTTTGGGGTGCAATTGCTTCAGGATTGTCATATGGATTTAATTTCAGTTTAAATATTTTTTTTGATTTTGACTTTAGTATTTATATAAAATATATTGCACCATTTATAGAAGAGATATTTAAAGCAGCTTTTATTTATTATTTAATCAAAAAGCATCGAATTGGCTTTATGATTGATGGAGCAATTATTGGGTTTTCAATAGGGACAAGTTTTGCTTTATTAGAAAATATTTTTTACATAAATGAATTAGTAACTAATAATTCTTTCGTATGGATTTTGCGTGGTTTTGGTACTTCAATTATGCATGGAGGTGCTACTGCAATTGTTGCTATAATAACAATGCTTCATACTTCAAAGAATTTAAAATCAGTATTTAAAGCCATTCTACCCGGTTTGCTTGTCGGGATTCTAATTCATTATTTCTTTAACTCATTTATTATAAGTCCATTAGCAACTTCATTAATAACATTTATTACAGTCCCAGTCATAATGATTATTACATTCAATATCAGCGAAAGTATGCTTAAGAAATGGTTGGAAATTGAGTTTAATACTGAATCAGAATTATTACTCGCTATTAAAAACGGTAGGTTTTCAGCAACAAAAGCCGGTATGTACTTTAATAATATTAAGGAAAGATTTACTCCAGAGATTATTGTCGATTTACTCTGCTATATTCAATTGTATCTGGAATTGTCAATAAAAGCAAAAGCTGTTTTAATGCTTAATGAATTAGATATTGATTATGAAAAAGATGAATCAGTAAAAGAAAGAATTACCGAATTTAATTTCTTAAGAAAAAGCGTTGGTAAGGTCGGATTAATTGCATTAAAGCCAATTCTAAGGTTTAGCAAACGCGACTTATGGAAAATCCACTTGCTTGAAGATTAATTCTTTCAATTAGCTAATTCTTTATCTAAATATAGATTAAATGAATTTAAACTGTCATTCTAAGGCGAATATAAAAGAAGAAGTTTACTTTTGGAGAAATGAACGAAATGAGAAGCAAAAGTCATACTATCTACGGAGTTGATAGTATGACTAGAAGGAACAATATTTGTTAACCCTTTTGTTATATTCATACTTAAAAACCCACTGCAATGCTAATTTAGTGAGTAGTAAAAAAGTTAGGATATATTCCTTTTCAGATATATTCACACAAATACTTTTTTCAAAAAAAATAAAAAAAATAAAAATTTGCTTGCATAATATAAAAAAAAGTATTAAGTTGCTTTTGCGTGTTAAAAGAAAATTAATATAAAAAAAATATCTTGGCTTAATTGAGTGAATTTTGGCTTTTGTTTATACCAATCCATAGACGAAAAAAGAAATGAACAAGATTAAGCGGATTGGCAAGATAAATAATAAAAAAAAACATCCTCCGCCACGAGTTTTCCGACTTTGAAAAGCGGAGGATGACATTTAATAACAAATGTATCACAAAAATAGGAGTTTTTTTAGACATGAAAAAGAACTTATTTCTAATCGCCGCGCTACTTGCGTTTATCTTTATTGTCCCCGAATTATATTCAGCCACAACAACTACAATAGTTATTGGAAAAGGAGGTAGTTTAAAGTGGAATGGTAAAATTGGTTCTCAATGTAAATGTGAAGATGGAGGTAAAAATTGCTATATATATGTCCAGAAGAAATATAGCGAAGTTACTATAGGGAATGACGGCAATTATTATTTAAAGCTTACAATTGAAGAAATGGATGCAAGCATTTCTCCTGATGATGGACAAAGCTTTACTCAATCAATTTCACCACAAAATTATACATTTCCCGATAATACAACAGTTACAATCAATCATTCTGATGAATATCCAAATTTAAACGGGAAACAAATTGATATTAGTAATTTGACTACCGACCAAAACGGGGAAATCAATGTATTAATTCCTTAATCACCTTAGGGCTGTCTTTAACAAATACAGCCCTAAAATATTAAAAGGAGTATTTATGAACAATATTTATTTGGTGCTATTTTTATTAATCTTATTCAATAACTTATATAGTCAAAATGAACATAACGATTATTTTAGTTCTAATAAGATAGGTGATAATATTAAAGTTTATGGAAGTCCTTCAAAACTTAATGCATTAGTATTTATTGACGATAATTCCTGTTTTACCTGTTATGTTTCATTAAACGCATTATATAATGAATACAAGTCTATTGACCCAAATGTAAATTTTATTTGTTTTGTAACAAAATCAACAGAGCAAATAATTAATTCTTTTAAAAATAAATATAATTGGAAATTCAATATAGTAGCAGACCCGCTTGGTGCTTACGTCCAATTTTACAAAATAAAGCATTTACCATCATATATTGTAACTGATATAAATGGAAGAATATTATTTATTGATAAGTGTATGGGTCCTGATTTAAAATTAGACTTTATAAATAAAGAAGTTAATAAAACACAATCAGAACAGATTACTAACGATAGAATTATAAGAGAATTTGAAATTACATATAAAGACAATAAATACCCATCTAATTTTATGACTAAAATAAATTATTATCCTGAAGATAGTATTTTTATTTGTTTAAATGATTATGAAAATTCAATTGATTTTATTAATAATAAAGGTTTAGTTTACAATCGCTTTATGCTTGAAGATTTTGAAAATCTTACAGTAATTAATCCGATTTCATTTGAAAGAATGGAAGGTGATGATAAAATAATGTATATTGACATTGATTATAGAACAAGACCAATTTTGTATATTTTAAATTTAAAAAATAATAAGATTGAAAAAAGTATTGAATTTAAAAGAGATTTTGATACACTAAATTATTTCATTGACCAAACTTTGTATTTTGATGAGAAAAGCAATAATATTATTGCTAATATAATTCCCTTAAACAGAGAATCTAAAACTGATTACAAAAATTTATTACTTTACGATATGGAAGGAAATTTAAAAAAGCAATTTGGTTTTATTGATTCTATCTATCAAAAGTGGTCTATGTTTTCATTATATAACATAAAATTAGTTGTTTCTAATAATTATATCTTTACAATACAGGAAAGTTCTGATAGAATAAATGTTTTTAATAAAAATTATCAGTTTTCTCATTCTATACTATTGAATCTGGACACAACTTTTAAAACAGATTTGAAAGATATATCCGCAGATTTAAATCCTGATGAATGGGTTTTAATAAATTCTAATAATTCTTATTATGATAAATTATTTTTAAACAATGACAATAATAATATTTATGTAACTTTTTATAATACATTTTACAAAGAATTAACATCAAACCCTTTAGACTTAAGTAATATATATTTTCGTTTTTTCACTTATATTATTGATTCTAATGATAATAACAAGCAAATACTCCTTGAACAGCCACAAAACTCAAAGCAAGTATATTTTGCTAAAGATTATTATATTCTATTGGAATATGATAAGAATCAAACTCATATAAAATATTATAAATATTAATTATTTAAAAATAAAAAATATAAATTCAGAACTACTGACTTCATAATGAAAATAAAGGTGTTAGAAGATTATGCTCGTAAAGAACAATTGTGCAGTTAGTGTTGTAATTCATTGAAAACCTTAATATATTGTGTCATTTCGAACCCCATATAAAGCAATTGCTATATTTAAATGGAGATGACATAACGAAAAGAAAGATAAAGATGTCCTACATCAGCAAAATGTAGGACATCTTTATCTTTAAATTTCAAATACTTTGCTATCATTAACTTCAGAACTACTGACTTCACAACGAAAATAAAGGAGTTAGGAGAATTGCCTCGTAAAAAATAATTACGCAGTTAATCTCCATAATAAATTATGGAGTTACTCTAACCTATATTATTCATAAATTTAAAAAATATTCAGTAGTTATTGATTATAAATGGTTTGCTTAAAATTCTGTAAAAAAACTAAGTTTTTTCTCTAATTTTTAGTAAATTCTAAAATAGTTGCTGAGTCTATTCATCCGATGACTGGGAAGTCATCGGATGAATTATTCAATCTAATTGTTAGAATAATTGCTAAATTTATTTAGGAGTTATATGTTTGCAATATTGTGAAATTACATTATTTTTAATATCAGAACTTTCTTAATTGCGAAATACCAAACTACGTGGCATCAGGAATTCTGAATCTTTCACAATAAGATTACATTTCAATATACCAAATTAAAAAGCAACAAATAAACAATTTTTTAACAATTTAGAAATGCGTATTTTAGTAGTTGATTTTTAATGCAAAAAAAAAATTGTTTGGAAATGTATTTATTTGGAAATATATTAGTAGAGGAAGAAGTAACGAATAGTTATTTTAAATGTGATTTGAATAAATGCAAAGGTGCTTGCTGCACTTTTTACGGAGAACGTGGAGCGCCGCTTAAAGGTTCTGAAATTTATATTTTAGAAGAAGTTTACGAAATCGTTAAGCAGTATTTACCTGCAAAGGCACTCGAAGTAATTGAGCAAAACGGCTTGTATGATGGATTTGCTGGCGATTATACTACTATGTGCATCAATAATCGGGACTGCGTTTTCGTTTATTACGATGGCGACGTGGCTAAATGTGCTATAGAAAAAGCGTATTTTGAAAAAAAAATTGATTTTAGGAAACCCGTCTCCTGCCATCTTTTCCCGATAAGAGTAGCAAAACTGCCCCAAACCCATTGCCGCTACGAAAAAATCAGCGAATGTAGCGATGCAGTAAAACAAGGTGAAAAGAAAAAAGTATTGCTTGCTCATTCTGTTTCTGAAGCAATGGAAAGAGAATTCGGCAAAGAATGGACAAAAGAGTTTTTGGAATTCTGCAAGACAGAAAACTGATAGCATTACTGGGATAAAGATGTCCTACATCTCGAAGATGTAGGACATCTGATAAAAAGTATCATCGAAGTCATGCTATCAACTTGTTGATAGTATGACTGGAAAGTGTATCTGTCATTCCGAAACGAAGTGAGGAATCTCACAAGTTATTGTTACTACAGAAATTGTAAGAATTGAGATGTCCTACATCTCGAAGATGTAGGACATCTGATAAAAACCTTTACGAAAGTATCATCGAAGTCATACTATCAACAAGTTGATAGCATGATAAGAAACGTAATGTGTCATTCCGAAACGAAGTGAAGAATCTCACAAGTTATTGTTACTACAGAATTTGTAAGAATTGAGATGTCCTACATCTCGAAGATGTAGGACATCTGATAAAAAGTATCATCGAAATCATACGAGCAGCAAGTTGATAGCATTACAGGAAATGTAATGTGTCATTCCGATACGAAGTGAGGAATCTCACAAGTTATTGTTACTACAGAAATTGTAAGAATTGAGATGTCCTACATCTCGAAGATGTAGGACATCTGATAAAAAGTATCATCGAAATCATACGAGCAGCAAGTTGATAGCATTACAGGAAATGTAATGTGTCATTCCGATACGAAGTGAGGAATCTCACAAGTTATTGTTACTACAGAAATTGTAAGAATTGAGATGTCCTACATCTCGAAGATGTAGGACATCTGATAAAAAGTATCATCGAAATCATACGAGCAGCAAGTTGATAGCATTACAGGAAATGTAATGTGTCATTCCGATACGAAGTGAGGAATCTCACAAGTTATTGTTACTACAGAAATTGTAAGAATTGAGATGTCCTACATCTCGAAGATGTAGGACATCTGATAAAAACCTTTACGAAAGTATCATCGAAGTCATACTATCAACAAGTTGATAGCATTACAGGAAACGTAATGCGTCATTCCGATACGAAGTGAGGAATCTCACAAGTGATTGTTACTACAGAATTTGAAAGGATAAAGATGTCCTACATCTCGAAGATGTAGGACATCTGATAAAAGAACACTATAAAAGTAATTATCCCGTAGGGATTATATATTTGTAACAAGTGAAAGACGTTTTTGTTCTTATCCCATTAGGGATTATATATACAATTTTATTATCCAATCTCTATCGGGATAAAGACAAATTCACTTCCTTTTAAAATTTAATTATGGGAAGTAGAATTACAATCAAGAACACACCCCTTTGTCCCCTCTCAAGAGGGGAATAAGAAAAGAGGATTAAATAAATTAAAAAATAGATTATATACATAGATTTAAAGAAATATGAAATTATCATTAGATTTACGAACATCACTTTCACAAACACTAACACCGCAGCAAATTCAATATTTGAAATTGTTGCAACTTCCTGTTGTGCAATTAGAACAGCAGGTTCTTCAGGAAATAGAGCAAAATCCTATGCTTGAAGAAATATATTCAGAGGAACAGCATAACGAATCAAATGAAGATAATCCTCCTACAGAAATGCACGAAGAGTATGCATCTGCAGGTGAGGAATATACTTCGGGTGAGGAATATGCTTCGGGTTCTGAACCGGTTGGTTTTGAAGGCGATACAGAACACAACCATATTTCTGATACTAAAGACCCCTTCGAGTTTTACAAATTAATTTGGCAGGACAACGAAGAAGCTGGCTCAAAAGGACAGAATAGACAGCATACCGAGGATGATACAGAAGAATATCAGATTAAAGATAACATCTCCTTTATTGATGAACTTTTCCAGCAATTCCGAATGCTTCCCTTAAAAGAAGAAGAAATAATTCTGGGCGAGTATATAATTGGAAATGTTGATTCAGACGGCTATCTCCGACGCGAACTCGAAGAAATTGTTGATGAAACAAATCAATATATTATTGAAATTAATATTGAAATAAAAAATAAATTAAAACAAGACAATACTGATAATAAAAACGAAGAAACTTTTTTAAATCCTGCTCGGAAATTCGCTATTCCAAACAGCATATTAGACATTTTTGATTTTAACAAGGATTACGAAGATAATACAGTTTTAAGCAAAATCAAGGACGGCACACTCTTTCAACCTCATATAATAAATGAAGTTGATTTGGAAATGGCGGAAAAAGTATTAGAACAAATACAAACATTAGACCCGCCGGGAATCGGTTCACGCAGCGTTCAGGAGTGCTTAATAGCTCAATGCAAGGTGATTCCCGACCCAAGTGAAGCACAGGAACTCGCACTTCGCATTTTGCAGGAGGGCTACGATGCCTTTGCAATGAAGCATTTCCATATCCTGATGAAGCAGTTCGAAATAACGGAAGAAGAACTTCGCCAAGCTAACGATATAATCCGAAAACTAAATCCAAGGCCTGGTTCTGGCGATTTCAATTTAGCATTAAATACCGTTATACCTGATTTTATTGTTGAAAACGATGAAGAGAAAAACGAAATATTTATTACGCTTAACGACAGCCGAATTCCACCACTGCGTCTTAACCAAGCTTACGAAAAACTGAAAGCAGACGCAAATTTCAGAAAATTCAATAAAGATACACGCGAGTGGATTCGAACAAAGTATGAAGATGCAAAATTTCTTATTCAGGCAATTCGCCAGCGAAAAAATACTATGCTGAAAGTTATGACTGCCATAGCGGGTCTTCAACGCGACTTTTTTGAAAAAGGAAAAAGCGCATTGAAACCACTTATTTATAAAGATGTTGCAGATAATACCGGTTTGGATATATCCACTGTTTGCCGAATAGTAAATGGAAAATACGTTCAAACCGAATTTGGTATATTTGAACTTAAATACTTTTTCAGCGAATCACTTCCTAATGACGACGGGGAAGACGTTTCTACTACCGTTGTAAAACAGGTGATTAAAGAAATTGTAGATAATGAGCCGAAAAACAAACCTTATAGCGACGAAATTATTGCTTTGGAGCTAAAAAAACGCGGCTATCAGGTTGCAAGAAGAACTATTGCAAAATATCGCGAATTATTGAAAATTCCTATTGCAAGATTGAGAAAAGAAATATAAATTTGTTTTTGAATTTTAAATCAAATAAAAAAAACTAATGAATAAATTTTATGATGAGTTTGAGAACTCAAATTCTGAATATAACGATAGATTAAAACAATACTTAAAGGATTTTAGGAAAGGAAGCATTAGCAAATCCAATCTTCCAGACAGCGAAACCCTGGAAGATATGATTCACTGGTGCATTGTAAACGAAAATTATTCTGATGCCCTCTTTATCTGTGATGAATGGACAAAGAAGCAGCCGGATTCCTCTAATGCCTGGGTGAAAAAGGGCTTAACTCTTTTGCAGATGAATAAAATTCGCGCATCCATTGCTTGCTTCAATAAAGCACAGGTGCTTAATCCAGCTGATTCTGAAGCATTAATCCACAAATCCTACGCACTTTCTGAACTTGGTAATCAAGACGATGCACTTACTTTAATAGAAAAAGTTCTTGACTACGACCCCGAAAACGAAGATGCTCTATTTAATAAGGGACTTATTTTGGAAGAGCTTTACGACTATGAGTCTGCTATTGATATTTTCAATGAACTTCTTGATTCCGATGAATTTAATAAAGACGCCTGTGCTGAACTCGCTTTTTGTTTTCAGGCATTAAACGATTTTGAAACTGCAAAGGAATTTTTTGAACTTGTTATTGAGCAAGACCCATTCGATTACAACGTTTGGTATAATTACGGCTTGATGAATAGCCAAAATGGTGAGTTTTACCGCGCAATTGAATGTTACGATTTATCTATTGCGATTAAAAATAATTTCCTCCTTGCTCTTAACGAAAAAGGAAAAGCACTTTCTGCACTCGGCAAAATGAAACAAGCAATTGAATCGTTTAAATTAGCAAATGAAGTAAACCCAAGAGATACTGAAATCGTTTTAAATATTGCTCATACTTATTTGGAAATTGACGAATACGAATCTGCAATTAAATATTTCGATAAGGCAATTAAAATAAATTCAAGGGATTATGAACCGTATTACGGACGCGGTTTGGCTTACGAATCCATTCTTGATTACGAAAAAGCATTAGATAATTATGATTTTGCTTTAAAGCTCAGCCCGGAAAGTCCAGAGATTTGGTATGCAAAGGCGAACGTTTTAATTACACAGGAAAAATTACAGGAAGCAAATGATTGCTTTTACTACGTGCTGAAATATGATGCCTCCAATGCGGATTATTGGTTCGATTATGCAATGAATTTTCATAGTTTGGAGCAATACAAAAAAGCGATTTTCTGTCTTCATAATGCTGTAAAAATCTATCCGAACTTTTCACAGGCATATTACTGGCTCTATCTTATTTATGCTTTAATTGATGAAAATGAACTGTCAACAAAATATTTAAAATTAGCTTATCTTTTAGAACCGGAAAAATACACTGAACTTTTAGAGAAAACGATAAATAATTGATAATTGACAATTGACAATTGACAATTGACAATTGACAATTATTCAATGTAATTGGAAATCCAACGATAAAGGTCTTCTTTTATCAGGGGGTTGCCAATGACATCTTTATTTGTAATGCTGACGGATGTCAGAATCCATCTTGGTTTTCCCTAAAGAGAATGGACAAAGAAATATTTTAGTCATTAGTCATTAGTCATTAGTTGTTAGTAAAAATACCAATGACGAATAACTAATGACCTATAAAAACTGTTTTAAAGATGTATTCTGACATTCGTCAGAATGACAGTGTTAAATTATGTCATCTTTGCTTTTGTCAGTCATTCTGAGGCAAATATAAACGAAGACGTTTACTTTTAGAGAAATGAACTTTTTAGTCATCGGATGACTGCCACTTACACATTAATTCATTATAA
>CAZCLJ010000060.1:0-19235 GCA_964499465.1 uncultured Hyphomicrobiales bacterium | reverse complement strand
AATAATTTAAAAATGATTAATTTAGGTAAACGTATTTCAGTACAAGACAGTTATTTTAACACTAAAGATAAAGATTAATCATTAATCATTAATCATTAACAATTATTGATGTTCGAACAGGAAAAGCAAACAGAATTTTTGAAATTACTTGAACCGCTAAATCAGGAATTATCAAAATATGCAATGGCATTTACCCGCAACAGGGAAGATGCACGCGACCTTGTATCTGAAACAATTTATATTGCATATCAGAACTTCCAAAAGCTCAAAAAGCCGGAATCACTAAAGTACTTTATGTTTACCTGCTTAAAACGGCTCTATATAAAAATGTTTTGGAAACGAAAGTTCTTTGGTGTTTTCGACAGCGAAAAAGCAGAACAAATCAAAGATACCGGCAGTTCTGCAGAAACTCAGTTAGATGTCCAAAATCTTTATATTGCATTAGAAAAGCTACCACTCAAGCAGCGAGATGCAATCGTCCTTTTTGAAATAAACGGCTTTACTATAAAAGAAATTTGTGAAGTGCAAAATAGCAGCGAAAGTGCTGTGAAATCACGCCTCAAACGTGGCAGAGAAAAATTGAAAGAAATACTAACTGAAAAAAATAAAGTAGAAAATATTTCATTTTATCTTGAATACTCAAAAAAGAAAAATGGCACAGCATACATTCCAGCAACACAGAATAATCCTTTAATCGCAAAGGTGCAAAATGACTAAAAAGAATAAAAATATAGAAGAATTATTTAATCAGGCAAAGCAAACAGAAGAAGTTTTTTCTAATAATGAAATCCGGAGCATTTTAGAAAAAAAATATTCTTTTGCTGACCGATTAAGTCAAAATTTGATTTCATCAACAATTACAGGAGCTAAATCTATGTATATATATTCTGGAATCGCAATGGTTTCATTATTAGCCGGCTTCCTCTCGCTTAGCAATCTTTTCGTAGCAGACACAGGCAGCCAAAACACTCAGGCAAATACCAAGCAAGCTAATGTTATCACACTTACTGAAAATAATACTAATTCACAAAATGATAACCCGACTAACGAAGAAAATAAAACAGAGAAGCAAACAGAGAAAGTAGTTAATTTTACTGCTATGCCCATTAAAGATATATTAATTGACGAAGAAGCAATTGATATAAAAGGAGTAAATTTAATTAGACTAAATGATGAAGAACTTAATCAAATTGGAGTTGATAAAGTTTCTGACGATACTTACGAAATTTCTACAAGCGATGAAGAAGAAAAAGGCACAAAAATAATTATAAATAAAAATAATATTGTAATGGTAATAAAAGATAAAGCTGGCGATATGAATATGCTCCCAAGATTAATTACCGATAAGAATGGCAACAAAAAATTTAGCTTCTTGACTTCATCAATAAATTATGGGAACAACAGTCTGAATAATATAATGTCATTAAGAGTTGATGGTGATTCCAGCAAAAGTGTAATAAATATATCTACGGTTTGGAATTCAGACTCTGTCAAAAATTCTTCAATTTCTTTTTCAACTGAAGATTTGAGCAATTTTGTTACTTCTATCGTTACAGACAGCAGTATTAATGTTGGTGCTACTTTTGCAATGCCTCAGTTAAATAAAGAAGATTCGATTTTTGCAGTTGTAAATGAAGTATATCTTGATTCCATTCAGGAAAAGTTCGATAAAGTTAATTCCAAACTAATCACTTTAATGCCACAAAACGATAAAAAATCAAAGGTATTGGTATGGAATGAAGAAGCTTATAAATGGGAAGAACAAAAAGAAATAGATGTTGATATAGATACTAATTTGTTATATTTCAATGAGGAAATGAGGAACCTTGAAGAAGGTATAAGAGAAAAAAACGAGAAAATTCAATACTTTATTAAATTGAAGAATGATAAGGCACTGAAACTTACAAATATTGATGAATTAAATGAAATAGAAATCTTAGACAAAGATAATTTAAACTCTTACTTTAATCTAACTGATATGGATTCTATTTACAGTAATATGAATTTTGGTTTTAAAAAAATGTATTTCAATATGGATTCTATTTACAGTAATATGAATTTTGGTAGTAATCAGATGTATTTTAATATGGATTCTGTTTATAGCAATTTGGATATTTTATATAAAGACTTGGATTCTGTTTATAGCAATTTGGATATTTTATATAAAGACTTGGATTCTATTCAATGTAGAGTAATTATAATAGAAAATGACCTTACAAGCTACATTAGAGTAAACAAATTAGTTCCTATTGCACTTAAATTCCCAAATAGCAGCGAAGATGTTGATTATATCCTTTGGTATGACCCGGATACTGAATTATTGAACAATTTACCTGAAAACTACAGGGAAACTATTGAAAAAGAAGTAGAAGCTGCAAATGACGAAGAGTTTTGCGATACCAAGCCCGTTGCAGGTGAGGAAACATATTTCGACATCTGGCGTTCCTGCGCTGGCTCAATTAAAGATATGTCCATTTTCCCAAATCCAGCAAAAGAAAAAGTAAGCATTACTTATACTTTAACAGAAGCCCGCAAGATTTCTATTGCTATTCACGATTTATTCGGTAAAAAAATTGCAGAACTCAATCCAACAGAAATGAGAGAAAAAGGTGTTCATACCGAGCAGTTCGTTTTACAAGGTATTGAATCCGGTATGTATCTGATTTCCATTTTCACAGACCAAAACGAAACAGCAGCCCAAAGAATGATAATTGAGAAGTAGATTAGATGGGTTAGATAGGTTAGATAGGTTAGAAAGTTTAGATAGGTTAGATAGTTTAGATGAAAGATTAAGAAGTCCTGCATCTCCGAGATGAAGGACTTTTTTTTTGGATACAAAACCAGTGCTAATACTAAGTTACATTCATAAAAACAATCAAAATGTCATTCCGACCCCAACGATAATGGAAGACCTTTATTTAAATGGAGATGACAGAAGGTTTAGAAAGATTAGAAGAATTAGATAGTTTAGATTTTTTTGAACTTTTGCAAAGTTAAGAAACTTTACAAAAGAAATAATCTTCTTACTTTGCGAAAGTTTCTTAACTTTAGTAAAGTTTGTAGGGTAATTGTAACGATGTCATTGGCAAACAAAATCTCAATATTTCAAACCAAAAATTTGATACACCTATACAAATTTCTTTATCTTCTAATTGAAAATCCCTTTCAACTAAATTAATCGGAATAATTTCGAACTCAAATGGAATGTTATTGGAATGAAAATTTCTTTTAATATTATCGTTCTGCATAATTTCGAATTCAAATAGAATATTATTGGAATGAAAATTTACTTCTTCTATATAAAAAATGATGTTTTCTAACAACTACGAAGACCTAAAAATTCATTACGAAGCATTAAAAACTCATTACGAAGACCTTAGAACTCTTTACGAAGATATTAGAGCTCTTTACGAAGATATTAGAGCTCTTTACGAAGATATTAGAGCTCTTTACGAAGTATTTAGAGCTTCTTACGAAGACCTGAAAACTCTTTACGAAGACTTTAGAGCTCATTACGAAGACCTAAAAACTCATTACGAAGACTTTAGAACTCATTACGAAGACCTAAAAACCCTGTTTTTAATAAAAAAGCTACTTGAAACGCACTATTACATCAATACAAAAAGGGAATATATCCTTTATTTTCATTGAAATATAGCAACAATGCAATAATCAGTAATGAAAATTAAAGATTTATTAAAAAAAGCGGGAAGAATTTTGATTTTTTGATTTTTTTGTAATCAGATGGACTTCACTTTTCACTGCTGTCAGAAGTTTTTTTGAATGGGGAGAGAAAAGACAGGAGGGATAATGACTGTAGGAAAGTTTTTACAAAAAATATTATAATTGATTTTATTTTTATGAAGTAGCTGCTTTAAATTCTTTTAAATTAATAATTTTATATTGTGTTTTTTCTTTTTCTAAAGTTCCAATAATACAAACAGGTTGATTGTTTTTATGTAAATCTAATGCTAATTGATATAATTGAGAATCAAGATTAAGAGAAATATTTGTTTTTACGTTATTTACTATACTTTCAATTAAAATAGAATTTTTATCACTTTTCACATCCTTAGATTTTAATGTAACAATCCTGCCAATAACAGTATTATCAAATATTTCAGTAATCCTTCTTTTAATAGTTTTAGAAAAAGTATTTAAATTTCCAACTTTTTCTTTATTCAATTCATAAATAGAAGTTGAACGTTTTTGAGTAGTTGAATTTAATGTAAGTTCAAAATCAGAATATCCAATACTTGAATAAAGGTCTCTAATTCTATTAGTTACATTAACACTTATCAAACTTTTATTTGAAATTAAAAAATCATCATCTGGTTCAAAATTATTATTTGAAATAATTTCATTATTAATAAAATCTGTAATATCAATCAGTTTATTATTAATCTGAAAACCTTTTATCGGTTTATCAAAAATATTTTCTAATTTTATTTCTTCATTGTTGGGCAGTTGAATTTTTGTTATTAAGCTACCTTTGTCATTTTTAAAGAAATTACAATAGTTTAAATATCTTTCAGCTTCTTCTTCTGCACCATCAAAATAATGAGGTTTCTTTATTATAGAAAAATTAGCTACTTCTTTAAGAACTTCCTTAGAATTTGTCATTAAATTTGAAAAATAGGGTATATTTGGATGTATTGATTTGATTTCATCGCTTATAATATGAAAAGATAGAACTGGTTTGTCTTCAATAATAAGAGAATATAATTCATCAATGTCTTCGTTGTAAATTGAACTAATAGTATTTAATAATTTTATAATTTCTTGCTCAAAGTCATTATAATCAAATTTATTATATAAATAAAGTTGATAGGTTTCAGAAAAATTTAATTGGTTTGGAGGGCGAAAAATATCATATTTATTTCCCTTATCAAAATTATTCCAACCTCTGCTATTTAGAAGATTTAAAATATTATTATATATTAATTGCTTTTCCATTAGGAGTAATTTTCAAATAAATAAACTAATGCCTCATTATTAAAAATATTGTTTACACTTATTGAAATACGCTTAGAAAATATATTTTCAGTCAATTCATCTTGTTCATCTGGTAAATACCAATAAGCGCATTTCCTTGCTATTAATTCATTTTCAGTAATGTTTACCCACTTATCTCTGTCATTTGGTAAGATGAAAAGTAACAGAATAAGTGGAGTTTTAGCTGTTTTTCTTGTTATTAAATCATTATATGCTTTAACGTCTAAATCATATTTAATAAGTCCTTCTTCAATAGTTATTGATTTTTCAGTAGTTGACTTTAGTTGTATTTTCAGTTCTCTTCCTGTATCGTATAAAATTTTTTTCTCATTTACTAAACGAAAATCTTTCTCACTTATTGATAAGTCAGTTCCATAATCCTGAGCAGGTTTATCAGTACCATAACCATTATTACTCGCTATTAATTCAATAAATTTTTGAGAAATGGCTTCTTTTATATGCTCTTCAGTCAACATAAAGGAATATTTAACCTTCATTTACTATAAATAATTAGTATAAAATTATACAAATTTTTTTAATAAAAAAAATAGTAATTAATTATTTTATAAAACGGTAATTGAAAAAAAATGGTTACATGAAAAAAAAGCCACCCTTTCGGAGTGGCTTTAATTTATTTTTCAATTTCTTTTCCTACAATGCAACATTTCCTACAGCAAAGTTTTTTACTAATCTTTCAATTAGCTCTTTATAACTAATTCCATATTGTTTGCTTTTGTTCTGGATTATATCAAAAATGTATTTACCAGAGTTCTCTCCGTGTTTTACTCATCCTGACTGCGAGTCATCAGATGAGTTTTCATTTGTATGAGTTTATTCTTTCACTTATCTGATGACTTCCCGGTCATCGGATGAGTTTGTTAGTTGCATTTTAAATCCAAAATTTAGTATCAATATTATTAATCTTATTATTAGTTAATTCAAATAAATCCTTTTTACTTATCATTGATAGTATCAATTCTTTTTGGGGTAAACTTCCTTTTCTTAAATCAATATAATTTTGATAGCTTGAAAAAAGCCACTCTTCTGCCTTTGTAGTCAATCCTGATCGAATAGGGTTTTGATGAATATAAGTAAGTAGAGTAATTAAGTACTTATCATTGTCGATAAGCTTTACCTTGTAACGTGCTTGAAATAAAGAACCATGTCTATCATACATTTTATTAAATGCACGGGTATATGAGCGTAATAAAATTGCTATATTATTTGATATTAAGAACTCATCAGATGACTGGGAAGTCATCAGATGAGTAGGTGTTTTTTCTTTTATACGGACTAAAAAATGAAAGTGCGTCGGCATTAAACAATAGCCAATTGTATCAAAAAAATTATCCAAATAAAACCTATACTTCTTTAAAAAATAAATATAGTTCTCATTTGACCTAAATAGAAGTTCTTCGTTGTTTGTTCTGCTATAAAAATGATAATATTGATTTTGACATAATTTCATTTTTGTTTCCGAGTTTTACTCATCCGATGACTAAGAAGTCATCGGATGAGTTTATATTTATCTTAATTTATTCTTTTACTCATCCGATGACTGGGAAGTCATCGGATGAGTTTGGATTTTTATTCGTCTTTTTTTTTACTCATCTGATGACTTCCCAGTCATCGGATGAGTTATAAGTCTAATACTCTAACGGCAGCTTCAAAAGCTCGTCGTAGCGGTAAACGGGACCGTCTTTGCAAACGTAGTTGTTGCCAACCATACAATGCCCGCATTTTCCGATACCGCACTTCATCCTGTTTTCGAGTGTAGTGAAAATCTGCTCGTGGTTAAAACCGAGTTTCATCAAAATAGGAAGAGTAAGCTTAATCATAATCGGCGGACCGCAAACGATTGCGATTGTGTCTTTGCTCGAAGGTGGATTCTTCTCTAAAATTGTAGGAACGAAACCAACTTCGCCCTTCCATTCAGGAGTATTGCCGCCGGGGTCAACAGTTTGAATCAATTTGATGTCCTTTCTGCTGTCCCATTCTGCAAGCTCGTGCTTATAAACCAAATCTTCAATCGTTCTTGCGCCATAAAGCACTGTGATGTCTTTAAATTTATCACGCCAATCCAGCGCATTCCAAATTACGCAGCGGAGCGGGGGAAGAGCAATACCACCAGTAATAAAAATAAGGTTTTTACCAAACCAGCTTTCCATTGGGAAGGTATTTCCGTAAGGTCCGCGGAAACCGATAATATCGCCTTCTTCGCAGTTTGCAAGAGCAGCCGTAACGCGTCCGACCTCGCGGAAAGTACATTCAATATAGCCCTTGCGTGTTGGAGAGGAAGCAATACAAAAAGTGCTTTCGCCTTCGCCAAAAACGGAATACTCACCGAACTGCCCTGCCTTAAATGAAAACTTCGCTTCGTCTTCGGGATTAACGAATTTCAGTTTAAAAGTCTTGATTTGCGGTGCTTCGTAAGTAACCTTTTCAATTCTCATTTGGTACGGAATATACATATTTTTTGCTTCCATCTATGCCTCCTCAACAGAAATAAGGTGTTCGATAATGCTCATACCGGCAGGGCATACTCTAATGCATCTTCCACAGCCGACACAACTTATTGTGTTCATATTTTCAACAGAGTAATTAAATTTGTGCTGAACTCTGTTTCGCCAGCGATTGCTTTGGGCTTCGCGTGGATTGTGTCCAGATGCGTGAATTGTAAACTGCCCGAAAGCACAGGAATCCCAGCAACGCAGACGAGTTCCGCCTTTTGGATTGCATTCGTCCTGAATATCGAAACAGGAACAAGTCGGGCATACGTAAGCACAAGCTCCGCAGCCAATGCAGGCAAGCGATTGGTCAAGCCAAATATTTGTTTCAAATACCGTAGGAATTTTTGGGGTTAGATTTTTCAAATCAAACCTAACCGGTACTTTCGCAAGCTGCTCTACTTTATTCATTTCCTTTGAATCGGCAAATAAATCAGGGAAAGCGTCAACTAACTTTTTCCCTTTGTCTGTAACTACTTCAACGTAGTAATTGCCATTTCCCATATCGGTAAAACAAAGGTCGCTGCCTTTGGTTTCTGCTGGACTTGAGCCAACGGAAGTGCAGAAGCAGTCATTGTCAAATTTCTTGCAGGCAAGCGTGATGAATGTAGTATTGTTTTTGCGGTCTTGAAGCAGCTTATCTGGATTTTCTTTTAGGAAAAAGTCAGAAAGATAGTCCAAAGCAATACCATCGCAGGGACGCATACCAAAAACAACTACTTCATCTTTCAGTTCCGGCTCTTTGATAGAATAGCTATCATCTTGATTTTTATATGTGAGCAATTCTTCAACTCTTGGGAATAGCACTGATTTGGGTGAAAGAGCAGATTGCACATAATCGAAAGTAATTTGGTCGAAGGAATCGAAAGTTGAAAAGAAAGTTTTATTTCCTTTTTTCCTTGGAGCTAATACTGTTTTGCCGGCTTTTTTTAATTTTTCGAAAAGCTCTGGCAATTTGTCTGTTTTCAATGTTTTATAGTTCATATTTCTACCTTATAAAATTTTCTTTATCATCAACTTTGAAAGTAGAAAGGGCAAAATCTAATTTCCCTTTAGTTCCAGCTTCCTGACCGAATTCAGTATCAATAGCTTCATTGATTTTCACAGTAAGCAAATTGAGAGGAATATCCATTGGGCATACTCTTGCACATTCGTTACATTCGATGCAGCGTCCTGCAAGGTGCATTGCTCGCATCACGTGCCATTCAACATTGCCAAGAGAATGTGATGGTGCAGAAATCCACTGCGGCTGATTAGATTCCACGGTGCATTTAGTGCAGTAGCACATCGGACAGGCAGCTCTGCAAGCATAGCATTTTATGCAGGTAGAAAGTTCGTTTAACCAGTAAGTCCAGCGTTCTTCCCTGTTCAAATTAGAAAGTTGTTCTACTTTGGCAACGTCTTCCGGATTTGGTGCCGGCTTATTTTCACTGATATAATTTTCTACTTCCTGAAAATTTGCAAACTCAACAACAGCACCTTTTGGATTGACTGTTACAATTTTAAGATAATCATCTTTAAACTGGTTTTCAGCGTAAATCTGTAAAAGTGCTTTTAATGTATAAATATTTGCAAGTATTCCAACTTTACCGAAATGCTTAACTTCGTGTTTATGGACGTAAACAGCGAGGTTTTGCCTGCAATCATCACCATAGTAAGCTTTCTTGATTTGCTCTGGTTTTGTAATAAATGTAGGAGTGATTTTTCCATCGCCACTTTTTTGATAAGCAATGAAAAGGGCTACAGATTTACCTTCTAGCAGTGACTTAATTTTATTATGCAGTTCTTGCATTCATAACCTCCGTAATACTACCAACACCAAGTTTATTTAAGTTTTCATATTCAGTATAAGGACCGAGTTCCTTTACTTTAGCAACGGTTTCGTTAACGAGTTGCGCCCATTTAGCTCCTTCAGCTGCAGAAACCCAAGAGAAAGTAATTCTGCGTGTATCGAAACCGATAAAATCAAGTAATGTTTTAAAAATCATCCATCTTCTTCGGGCGTGATAGTTGCCGGAAGTGTAATGGCAGTCAGCAGGATGGCAGCCGGAAACGATGATGCCATCGGCGCCGGTTTGCAATGCTTTAAGCAACAGCATAAAATCAATTCTGCCGGTGCAGGGAAAACGCACTATTCTCACATTCGGAGCGTATTTTATTCGGCTTGTTCCAGCTAAATCAGCACCAGCGTAAGTACACCAGTTGCATACAAAAGCGATTATTTTAGGTTCGAAATTAGACATTTTCCAAACTCCTCTCGTTAAACAAAGCCATTACCTCAGCAAAAACCTGTGAGTGTGAATAGCCATATATATCAATAGATTTTGAGCGGCATAAAGCAACGCAAGTTCCGCAGCCCTGACATAAGCCCGGATTGATTTTTGCTACTTCTTTTATTACATTGCCGTTTCTATCTTTTATTTCTTCTTTTTCAATTGCAAGATACGGACAAACAGACATACACATAAAACAACCAACGCAAGTTGAGTAAATTGGCGGTGCTGTTCTGTTCACATAAGCAATTAGCGGGTCGCGGGTCAGCTCATCATTTGAGAAAAGAGCTGCAACCTTTGCTGCTGCTCCAGATGCCTGAGAAACGCTGTCTGGAATATCTTTTGGTGATTGGCAGGCGCCAGCAAGCATTATACCAGCTGTGTTTGTTTCAACGGGCTTTAATTTTGGATGGGCTTCTGTAAAAAATTTGTGCTGGTCATAGCTGACGTGCAGTTTTTGTGCCAACTCTTCACTTCCTTCGTTTGCAATACCGGCAGTAGCAAGCACAACCATATCGGCTTCTATTTCAACCGGATACGAATTTAGCAAAGTATCAACGCCTTTAACAATCAATTTGCCATCTTTTTCATAAATCTTTGAAACGCGTCCGCGAATATAGTTCACATCATCTTCTTCAATAGCTCTGCGAACAAATTCTTCGTACATTTTTCCACCAGCACGAATATCCATATAAAAAACGCTTGCTTTTCCGTGATGAACCTTATGCTTATAAAGCATTGCATGCTTTGCAGTGTACATACAGCAGATTTTAGAGCAATATTCAATACCTTTGGCTGGGTCGCGGCTTCCGGCACAAGCAACAAAAACGATATTTTGAGGAATTTTTCCATCTGAAGGACGTTGAATTTCGCCGAGAGTGGGACCAGAAGCTGATGCAAGGCGTTCAAACTGCATACCAGTAATAACATCTTTATATCTACCATATCCATATTCCGGGAAAAAGTCAGTTCCTTTAATGTCAAAACCTGTAGCAACTACAACAGCACCAACGTCAATCGTAATTACTTCGTCCTGCATACTGTAGTCAATAGCTCCAGTAGAACAAACTTTAGCACAAAGTCCGCATTTTCCATTTCTTGTAAAATAAGAACAATTTTCGCGGTCAATTACCGGTTTGTTTGGAACTGCCTGTGGGAACGGAACGTAAACAGCGGTTCTCGTTCCAAGACCGGCATTGAATTCATCTGGAATCTTTTTAATAGGACATTTAGCAATACAATCGCCGCAGCCGTTGCAAACGTTATGGTCAATGCTTTTAGCTTTTAGTTTGATGCTTGCCTGAAAATTTCCGATGAAACCATCAAGTCCAACGAGTTCAGCATAAGTATATAAAGTAATATTCGGATGCTGGGCTACTTCCACCATACGTGGTGTCAAAATACATTGAGAGCAGTCGAGTGTTGGAAATGTTTCTGAAAGCTGGGACATATGCCCGCCGATTGAAGGACTTTTTTCCACCATAACAACTTTATGACCGCTGTTCGCAATGTCTAAGGCAGCTTGAATACCAGCTATACCACCACCAAGCACAAGTGCAGTTTTCGTTACCGGCACTTTAATTGGGAATAGCGGAGTATTTCGTTTTACTTTTTCAACGAGTACTTTAACTAATTCAGCAGCTTTTTGAGTAGTAGATTCATCTTTTAAATGCACCCAGGAGCAATGCTCGCGTAGGTTTGCCATTTCGCAAAGGAAAGGATTTATTCCTGCTTCGTTTACGGCCTTGCGGAAAGTTGGCTCGTGCATACGAGGGGAGCAGGCAGCAACGACTACGCCAGACAAATTATGCTCTTTTATTGCATTTTTAATCATATTCTGACCGGGGTCAGAGCACATATATTTATAATCAACGCTATAGGCAACGCCGGGATATTTAGCAGCTATTTCGGCTACTTTGACACAATCGACAGTAGCGCCGATGTTTTCTCCACAATGACAAATAAAAACACCTATTCTTGCCATAAATTATACCTCCTCCACTTGTTTACTTTGTCCAAGCGTTTCTTTAGGAACCTGCTTGTCATATAATTCTAATTTAAACTTAACAAAATGTCTTTGCAAACCAAGAGATTTTTCGCTTAAACCGAGTGCAAGCCCAATTACTTGTGTTATGAAAAGCACCGGCACATCAATATTTTTGTTTAAATAAGCATTGATATTGCTTCTTCTCATATCCAAATTGGACTGGCACATCGGGCAGGCGACCATAAGCATATTTGCACCACGGCTAACTGCATCATCAACGATTTTGCCGGAAAGCTTGCCTACAATGTCTGTTCTCGAAACCGACAGTCCAGCTCCGCAACATTCTGTTTTAAATGCCCAATCTAATGGACTGGCACCGAGGTCTTTCACGATTTCTTCCATCATTAAAGGGTCTTCGTATCTGTCCACTTCAACTAATTTTGGAGGACGAACAAGCAGACAGCCATAATAGCAGGCGATTTTTGCATTGAGCGGCTTCTTGATTTTCTCTTTTAGTTTGGGTTGTATGTATTTTTGTATGTAATCTATTACGTTGAATGGCTTTACTTTTGCAGAAAAGTCAATTTCAACAATTTTTTTAACTTTTTCTAACAGTTCTGCATCTTCGTTTAGTTCGTGGTATGCAGAAAGGAGACGGCTATAGCAAGCGGCGCAAGGCACGAGAATATCTTCAAAACCTTGTTTTTCGGCGAGGGCAAGCACTCGGGCAGGAAGTGAGATTGCAAGAACTTTGTTTAGAGAGTGGGCAGCAGTTGCGCCGCAGCAGTTCCAATCGTGGATTTCTTCAAGTTGAATATCTAATGCTTTACTGACTGCGAGCAGCGATTCGTTGTATTCCTTTGAACTTCCTTCGAGTGAGCAGCCGGGGAAATAACCTACTTTTATCATTTATTTTCCTCCTCGCTTTGGGCTTTTTCAAAAATTCTCTGAATTGCCTTTTTATTTTTAACTTGTGATGGGAAAAGATTGAGCTTGCCATTGAAATACATAGTCGGTGCTACGTTTACGTCCTGCATCAGATGCATAGTTCGCATTTTGTAACCACCAATTAGACCGATTTCATATAGCTTGCCAGTTAAACGAACTGAATCAAGAAACGACTTGTGGAATGCAAGAATATCTTTTGCTTTTGGATTGACTAAGCCGCGGCGAATAGATTCGGAGCGGAGGTAATCCATAATCTTGGGTAAATCCACGTCTTTCGGGCAGCGTGCATAACATTGTTCGCAAGTCAGGCACAGCCAAATTGTGAGCGATTTTAAAACTCTTTCTTCTAACTCTGGTATCTCGGTCTGAAGCATCCTTAGAATTTGATTTGGGGCTATGTCCATTTCATCTATTAAGGGACAGCCAGCCGAGCATTTTCCGCACTGATAACACAGCATTACATCTTCTTCTGTGTTTTCCTTTACTTTATGCTTCAAATCCGGTTTCAGAGGTTCTACATTATTTACATCGTGCATTATTTTTCCTTAATTATAGCAACACACTATAATACAAAATTATGAATTTTTTTTAATACATAATAGGTTTTTTTTAAAATAATTGATTTGTAAAGATTTGTGTTATTTTTGTTACAATGTGAAATGGGTAACAGCTGATAGCTTTCAGCCGTCAGCTATTGGCTGTCAGCCATCAGCTAACGGCTTTTTTCAGTCATTCGAGCAACAAATTGATAGAATGACTGGGAATTTCTTTTATTGCTCCAATTTACCAAATACGCTTCACTTCTTTATTAAGCAAATAATTATCAAAAATATCATCTCTACTTATGATGTTCATATTTTCAGAAATTGCTTAAGAAATAATAATTCTATCGAAAGGGTCATCACTTACAGTTTCAAATTGATTATCAATGAAAAGTTTACCTAAGGCAGCTTTAATTGGTATTTTTCAAAAAAGTATGTGTATCAATTAAATAGTTCATTACATATACTCTTTAAAATCTTCTAATGGTTCGTCAAAATCTGGTGCAAGTTTATATTTTCCTTTTACCCGACCAAAAATTCTTTTTTCATTTTTTTTTGGTTTGATTGGAAGCAAATACTCTTTCTTTAGATAGAAGATGTAGTTAAGAGCATCCTGCTTTAAAGTATCGGGAAGCTGCTCAATTTCATATAGAAGTGTATTTTCAGCCATAATTATATTGCTCATAAATAAAAACTAAACAATAAAACGAAATGAAATAAATAATATTTTATGTAGTAAGCTTTCAGCTTTTTTTAAGTCATACGAGCAACAAGTTGTTCGCATGACTTGGATTTTAGAAAAACTCCTTCCCAAGTTGAAGTTGGGAAGGAAGCGGTTATTTTTATTTATGTTGAAGTTAAGAAGAAAAAGTTAATAAATTGCAATTTCTTGGATACCAAAAAACGAAATAAAAGCAAAAAAGTAAAAAGCAAATACTAACCAATATATATTATTTTTATTATGCAAGAAATCCAATAATAAAAAGAAGTAAACCAAAAATAAATGTATAAATTTGCCATTTCAATTTTCCCCAAGTTCCAATGCCTAAATTATAAGTAATTTCCCTCAAATTATCGAATTCTACAAAACCATCGTCTTTTTCAGACTGAATAAAATGGTTTACCTGATCATTGTTAATAAATATATCATTAGTTAATATTTTGAATAAAATCGTATTTCTTTTAAACCAAAAATATACAATTCTTTGTTTTGAAGATTTAAGTTCAGACCCTTTTTCCTTATAATATTTATATTTGATAGAACAAATATGTCTTGTGAATTTAAAATCATATAATCGGCTTAAAGCTACTAAAAAACCTATAATAATTGAAATAAAAAATACAATTAATGAAGAAACTAAAAAGGTTAATGACCAGTTAATATTTTGAAAATTAAATCTAATTTCATTGATTCCCATATCTTTAAAAGCTAACGTAGACAGACTAATACTAATTGTTAATATTAAGTTATTAAAAAAAGAAAGCTGATTAATAGATTTTTCTGTCCAAAAATCATAACTTTTTTTAAGCGATGTTTCTTTTCCATCCATAATAATTTCACTTAATAAATGATTAAATTACAACTTGATTATACTAATTATATAGTACTTCGTGTTTACTATATTGTTGAAGTTTTACTTTACAACACATCCTTTTACTTCCCAAATTGAATTTTGGAAATAAAATAAAAAACGTAGAGACAAGGCATGCCTTGTCTCTACAAAGATTAAATAACTGAAAGCCAGCAATTGAAAGTTGAATACTAACTTTTGTTGGAAGAATAATTGAATTTTTGCAGATGTGATTATTTAATTTCTAATTTATTCTTAAACTCATTTTTAGAAAGTCCAACTTGCTTTAGTATGCTTGATAATGTTCCTTCAGGTATTTCTTTTTTATTCATCGGAACAATGGTTATAATGCCTTCGGAATTTTTGAACTTACCGTGTGAACCTTTCTGTGAGAAAAAGAAAAAACCTAAAAGATTAAGAACTGAAATTATTTCCTTACTTGAATACAATTTAGACATATAAATAATCCTTACCTATACTAATATCATATACTTCAGGTAAATCAATTTGTTCATCTTCAAAATATAGTTCTACAGCTTCTTTTAAATTTTTTTGTGCTTCAGTGTAGCTTTCACCAAAAGAAGAAACATTAACGTTTAAACATTGTGAAACGTAATAATTTCCTTCTCTCCAAATTATATATTCATATTCTTTCATATTCTATCCAATTTATTAATTCTATAAATACAAAATAAACATTTTTTCAATAAAAGCAAAGCAGAAAGATTATATTTTAGAAAATCATTCAAAAGCTGCTGAACTTGGTAAGAGAAAAAAATGTAGGAAACAGGCATGCCTGTTCCCTACAAAAAATTTAAGTAGCGATAGACTTCTGATAATCGCAAGACATATGACGACTATTTAAAAGCAAAAGCCACAGCGCAGTTGGAGTGGCTTTTTTAAAAAAAGTGAAGTTTTTTCTTATTCAATATTAAGAAATATTTTTATTTTTTTACTTAACTATTAGACAAGTGGTTCAATTTTCTTTAAAGTTTCCAAATTCTCAATTCTTTTCCAGTTTTCTTCAATTTCAACTTTGTGGATTGCAGCCCATTCCACAACAAGTCCTAAAACACGTGCCGGCAATTTTCCTTCTATAATTGAAAAATCAGATATTTTTATTTCTGCATTATATTCATTATAAGTGGCATGAAAATGTGGGGGTAAATGCTCATCATAGAACATTGAGATTATTATTCCAAAAAATCTGCTGATTTGTGGCATTTAATTCCTTTCAATTTTCTGATAAACTGAATTTGGACAAAGTTCTATTTCTTCATTCCATGCAATTGCATAAGTTTCTGAATTTATATATACTTTGTCAAAAACCCCTTCTTTATTCCATTCATTAAAAATACCTTTGTTCTTTAAATTTGACAAATCGGCAAAACCCTCTTTGCCATCATCAAATGCAACCCATATCTTGTATGGCTCTATTGCTTTCACTTTGATTGGAATTGCATACATATTTTTTCCTTCAATATTCTATTTATAATTTTTCACTATAAATTTCTAACTTCTAATATAAGAATAATTTATTAGAAAAAAAAGCAAAAAGGCGACTATAAAAACCTAATTCCCCGGATAAGTCAAAACTGCTGGTGCATTCATATAAATCCAGTACCCCTGACCGGGCTGCATATTGCCAATAGTATTTATGCCAAAGCCCGGATGATAAATATTCCCCATTCTGTCTTTTACAAATAGCAAACTGCCTGAAATGCCTTGAAGTGCATCTGGGGCTAACATTTCGCTGTTTCGGAGATAGGAAACAAGATTCCACCCTTGATTTAGGTTGATGGGTGTTTCTATTGGATTGACTAAAATACCTTCTATTTGCAAAATTGAACTGGAACTAACATAAACATAATAACCTTGCGTTATATCCCAGTTTCCTATTTGGTTAATTCCAAAAGAAGGTGAATAAACTTGTCCATCTTGATTTTTCACTACAACAATATTATTCATTCCATCGAATACTGATTCCATTGCTGGTTCACCTGGTATTACGTTACTTGAAATAAGATTCCAGCCATTTTTTAATTTAATCTCTAATACGTCAAGTGGCTCTCCTTCTGTTGTAAAGCTCCAAATTTCGCTCCAGTCGCTTGTTTGCTCGCCATCTGTTGCATTTAGACGCCAATAGTATTGGGTGCTGTATGCTAAGTTGTTTACTTCAAATTCAGTTGATTCAATTGCACTTTCATTTACTATTGTGGTAGCAAAATCATTTGTTAGAGAAACTTGCAAAGTGTAGGATACTGCATTTTCAACTGGCTGCCACTCTAAAGTTGGATTTAGTGGTCTGTTTGTTGCGTTGTTTTCTGGCGAAGTCAAAAGTGGACTTGTTATTGGTAAACTTTCAGTATATTTTGCTATAAAGCCATCATATTCACCGCTGTTTGTAAGTGTTATTCCGTCGTTAAATGATAGTATAGAAGATTGAAAATAACCGGCTACATAAACATTCCCATTAGCATCTGAACTTATTGAATGTGAATATTCAAAATATGTTCCGGCAATTTTTTCTGCCCATTGGCATACCCCACTGCCATTATATTTTGCTATATAATCATCAAGTTGACCACTGTTTGAAAGAGTTATTCCGTTGTTAAATGTTAGTGTAGCAGAGTTAAAATAACCAGCTACATAAGCATTGCCATTAGCATCTGTGCTTATTGAATGTGCGTAATCCCAACTTGTTCCGGCAATTTTTTCTGCCCACTGGCATACTCCACTGCTATTATATTTTGCTATATAGCCATCTTCAGAACCACTGTTTGAAAGAGTTATTCCGTTGTTAAATATTAGTGCAGCATAATTAAAATGACCACCTACATACACATTACCATTAGCATCTGTGCTTATTGAATTTGCATAATCATATCCTAATCCTGCAATTTTTTTTGCCCACTGGCATACTCCACTGCTATCATATTTTGCTATATAGGCATCAGATTCATCAGTGTTTGAAAGCGTAATTCCGTTGTTAAATGCTAGTGCTGAAGAGTTATATTGACCAGCAATATACACGTTGTAACTGGCATCTGTGATTATTGAAGATGCATAATCTGGACTATCTCCTGCAATTTTTTCTGCCCACTGACATACTCCACTGCTATTATATTTTACTAAATATCCATCGCTAGAGCCAATGTTTGTAAGAGTTATTCCGTTGTTAAATGTTAGTTGTGTAGTATTATATCGACCAGCTACATACACATTACCATTAGCATCTGTGCTAATTGAATTAGCTTCAACAAAACCAGTTCCTGCAATTTCTTCGGCCCACTGGCATACACCATCGGTATTATATTTTGCTAAATATCCATCGCTAGAACCACTGCTTGAAAGAGTTATTTCGTTATTAAATGTTAATGTAGGAGATTCAAAACGACCAGCTACATACACATTGCCATTAGCATCTGTGCTAATTGAAGCTGCCAAATCAAGATCTGTCCCAGCAATTTTTTCGGCCCACTGGCATACTCCACTTAAATTATATTTTGCTAAATATCCATCTCTATAACCACTGTTTGAAAGAGTTATTCCGTTGTTAAATGTTAGTGTAGCAGAGTAAAAAGAACCAGTTACATACACATTGCCATTAGCATCTGTGATTATTGAAGATGTTTCATCACGTCCTGTCCCAGCAATTTTTTCGGCCCACTGGCAATGCGGGTTTTCTGCCTTAATACTAATTGTAAAGCATAGAATAATCGCTATACAAATAAAAAATAATTTTTTTTTCATTAAAATCTCAAAAATATATTAAACATAAAAAAGGTATTTTCACATTAAAATTTCTGAACCTTGATTAAAGGATTGTAGGATTTCCTGATTAAGAAAAAATAATCAAGTAATCTTTAAATCAAGCAAATCAAGTTTCAGACAAAGCTCACGCTTACATATTTATTTTAAATCACTATATTTAAATAGCTTTTCCTTTCAAAAATTTTGTTTTTTCCAATTATTTAATTTAATTATTTTTTTAATGCAAAGCAAATTTAATTTTGTCTGAACCTTGATTGTAAGGATTAAGGGATTTCTTGATTAAGGAAAGAATAATCAAGTAATCTTTAAATCAAGCAAATCAAGGTTCAGACAAAGTTCACGCTTACATATTTATTTTATTTCACTATATTTAAATAGTTTTTCCTTTCATTTTTTTTGTTTTTCTCAATATTTAAATTAATTATTTTTTTAATTCAAAGCAAATTTATTTTACTCGCTTACCCCATTTCCATTTTTGCAGTATTGCTTAATAGAATCAATTATTGAAGTAGCATGTTCAAAACCACTATTAATAACTGAAATACTAGTTTCTCCTTCATAATATCCTTCAAGATGCAAAACTCTATAAGCAGTATTTAAATGTTTTAATAGTTTTTTATCAATTTTACCTAAATTAT
>CAZCLJ010000059.1:0-19371 GCA_964499465.1 uncultured Hyphomicrobiales bacterium | reverse complement strand
AAGTAAAACTTTAAAGAAAGCTTCCTTCCCAAGTGCAACTTGGGAAGGAGAACAAGAATAGATATTCCATATCTACAAGATATGGAATATCTACCTGCGTAAATATCTGTATTGCATATAGTTACGTGTTAAAAAAAGCCAAAGTGGTTCATTAGGAACGAAGTGAAGAATCCAGAGAGTAGTGGTTAAAAAAATTTTCTGGATTCTTCACTTCGTTCAGAATGACTGTGTTAAATAATATTATCTCCATTTAAATAAAGGTCTTCTTTCATAAGGGGGTTCGAAATAACACAATATAATAAGTCGTTTAATGAATTACAACATTAGGAAAGTTGAGTTAACAATTAACAATTTTCAAATAATTCTTTATGTATTTTTTTTGCAATTTCCTCTGGAAAATCTGGTAAGACCGCTGCAATTAAGGAATTCTTTGTAAAACCGATGAAGCGGCATTGATTATTTACAAGTAATTCTTTAAAAACAATGTTGTATTTTTCTTTTTCAGAATTTAAAATATCATTTCCACAAAGAACAAGTAAATTCACATCTACGAGCTCAATGAGTATGTTGCCAGGCAATTGCTCTGAAAAAAACTTTAAATCATTATTTTTCTCAATTAAAAAAGTAATCTGTGAAATAGACGAGGATTGAAAGTAAATTTTAATTCCCCTTCTTTGAAAGAATTTAAGAAATTTATTGGAATAAAAGTGGATGTTGGCTTTTGAATTGAATTTTAAATCACAATACTGGCAATCTTTTTTTAAAACAATAGATTTGAAACCGGATTGACTTTTTTTACTTTCCGAGTAAATTAATGTCCCCTCAACATTAGTATTAAAAGTATTCAAAATACGAACTGGAATATTCTTGCATAAAGCAGGAAAAATTGTGTCTGGATGAACAACTTTAGCACCAAAAAAAGATAACTCCTTAACTTCATCGAATGAAATTTTCTCTATTAATATAGAATTTTTGAATATTCTTGGGTCGGAAGTTAAAATTCCGTCAACGTCAGTATAGATATGAATTTCATCAGCATTTAAGCAAGAGCCAAGAATAGCAGCTGACCAGTCTGAGCCGCCACGCCCCAAAGTGGTTGTTTTATTAAACAAATCAGATGCTATAAAACCTTGTGTTATAACTAAATTGGTTCTATTTTCATTAATTGCTTTTATATCATCTGTTGTAGTTTGTTGGCTATCATCACTAATTTTATCGCTATTTTCATTATTATCATTTACAAGTGTGAAGTTAAACTTTTCTTTCTGTTTAGCAATACCCAATTCACTTCCAATAATTTTGAAGGTATTTTTTTTTGTTTCTTTCATTAAAACTTTAGCAGAAGTGAAATTGCTATTTGTTTTTATTACTTTTCTGGCATCAATTAAAATTGGTTTAAGAGAATTTTCCAAACATAAGAAATGAAAAATTGTAGTTGAGAGCAGTTCACCAAAACTTGCTGCTCTGTCTAATGAGCGGGGGCTACATTCTTTTAAACGGCGAACTCCATCGGCAAGTTTACGCAATTCATTGCAATATCTTTTAATAAGAACAGAAGAGTAGTTGCGATAAAGTTCGTTGCGAAATAGTTCGCAACATAGATTTATATGATAATTCTCTATTTCATCAATTGTCTTATTTGGAAATTCGGCAGCTCTATTTGCAGCATCTTTTATTAAACTAACTAATTTATCGGTCATTCCGGAGCAAGCAGAAAGTAAAACAACTTTTTTCCCCTCGGTACTTATTACAATTTTCAACACCTCTTTCATTGATTTTGCATCTTTGACCGAGGTACCGCCGAATTTCATTACAATCATAAAAACTCTAATTCATTTGATTGATTTGCTTTGTTGTCTTTTTTGAGCAAAAATCTTAATGTTAAATATATTAATAAGAAAGAAACAAGGACAATGACTCCACCCCAGAACCAATACGGCAGAAGAAGATACTGAGACATTACGTAAGTATCGGAAGAAAAAACCTGCCCATTAACGGTGCCACCGTCAGTAAATAAATATCCAATATTCATATACAAACTTGCAAATGCCTGCACTCCAAGAAAACGTAAAGTGTTTTGCTGCCAGGCATCACTTGCTTTAAGTGCAATGAAAAATATAATTACAGCAAAAAGTAGCACTATCCCAACGCCGAACCAGGAGCGGACCCACAAAATAACGGATATAGCAAAAAAAATGCTTAAAAGTAAAAGGACTAATCTTGACCGTTTAGCGGAATTAGAAAGTAGTATGAAAAAAGTGCCGGCTATTGTTGGTCCGAGTGGTCCAGAAGCGGCAACGAAAGCGTTAGAAAGTCCGCCAAAAAACAAAGGACCTGAAAATGAAGCTAAGCCAGAACCATTTTCATATATTTCCAAACTATGAAAATTCCCACCCATTATTAGTGCTGCGATGCCATGTCCCATTTCGTGAAACCAGGTGCCGAGAATGGTAAAGGGATATAGCACAGTCCGACCAAAATCGAACTGCCATACTACACCGGTTAAAATAGCAAATCCGTAAATGATTAAAATTGATATTTGATTTCTGTTTTCTACTTGTGTTGTCATTTATTTTATTAAAATTCAATTGAAATTATGTTTGTTTCCGGATTAAAACTGGTTGGAAATTGTTTCAGTGATTTTTCTGCTGGTCCGGTTACTATTTTCCCATTATTATAAGGGTCAAATGAAGAGCCGTGACAATTGCATTTTATGTCCTGAAAAATTTTACCTTTTCCGACAGGTAGCTCTGTGTAATAATCTCTCATAATGCAATGCTCATGGGTACACATTGCAGAATAAGTTACGAATGTATTGGTGTCAATTCTAATAACAATTACTGGAATTCCATAGTTTAATTTACCAAAATACTTTAGGATACCATAGCCGATTTTGTTTAATCTTGTTTTGTTTACTTCATCTTCGTCATCAATGCAAAATTCTTTGGTTACCCCTGAAGAAGTTGGCTGCTTTTGCATAAACTCCTCGCAGGAAGATAAACCAAATAGCAAAGCACCAGAGCCAATTCCAAGCAGTCGTATGTTATCTTTTATAAATTCTCTTCTTGATTGATTCATTTTTGTATCTTAAATTAAACTTTAAATAACAATTTCATTAAATTATTGAAACTTAATGATTGAGTTACATAATATTTCTTAATACGAAATTAAAAAAAAAATGCTACTTTTTATCTTGTTTTTTCTGTAATTTCATTTTTTGATTAAAAACACTTTTTCAAAAACCTAAGTTTTTAATACTTATCTAATTTTAAGTGAGCAAAGAAAATTTTCTATAAATTTATCCAGAAAGAATTATACTCAACTTTCCTAGTGTAATAATTTATTGAAAACCTAATAAACATTTCTTGTCATTCCGAAACGAAGTGAGGAATCTCAAGTTCTGTAGTAGCAATGACTTGTGAGATTTCTCACTTCGTTTCGAAATGACACAATATAATAAGTCTTTTAACGAATTACAACACTAGTTGTCATAAGTGTTTGTAATATATAAATAATATACAAAAGAACAAAAGTGGTAAAAAAGACTATAAATACACCTCCCCTTATCCCTCCTTGTTAGGCTAACGATTATACACATCTTTAAAACGTGCTGCTATTCTACTTATCCCGTTAGGGATATAATATTTGTAACAATGCTTCTTTTCGAGTTTTTTTTATTTCGTAGGAATTAAATATTTAATTGCTTTTCTTATTTATAATCCCTACGGGATAAGCACAGTCAAGAGTTATTCTTGTTACAAATATATAATTCCTACGGAATAAATTTCAAAGAAACTATTCCTTTTTTACTTAATTTAAACAAGAACTAATATTTGTGTATAATCGTTACTCTTGTTAGGAGGGGAACGCTAAAATATAGAACAGTTCTTATTCCCCTCCTAATAAGGAGGGGCAGGGGAGGTGTTAAAAGGTTCTATTAATTAATGAAGTATTTTTTAAGGATAAAAACATAATTTTTTATTTATAAAGCACTGCTACTCTATATTTACTTCATTTTATCTACTAGGAAAGTTGAGAATTATATATTCAGAACTCCTGACCCCATAGCGAAAAAAAAGGAGTTAGGAGATTTGCTTCGTAAAAACAATTTCGCAGTTAATCTCCTAAATAAATTATGGAGTTACTATAATTATTAGAATAACACCTAAATTTATTTAGGAGTTATATGTTTGCGATTGTAACGAGTTAATATGATTAACATCGTTCATTTCTACAAAAATAAGCTACTTTTTTTATTTTACTTCTGAATTACAAAATAATAGATTTTAAGACTAACTCAAGTAACTTTTCCCTAACTTTCCTCGTATTTAAATTACTTGTATTAATACAATTTTCATTAATTTTATTGAAATTATTTGTATTTTTGAAATAAAGCATTTATAATTATATGTTTAGGATTATTATGAAAAAAATCATTTTTTTAATTATGTTCATTTTTAATAGTTTATGCTTAAGTGCAGAAGAGAGTTATACAATTATTGGGAAAGTAATTGATTCTCAAAGTAAATTAGTTTTGCCCGGTGCAACAATTCAGATTTTAAAAACCAATAATGGGACTTATACGAACAGCTACGGCAGGTTCCGTTTACCTTTTTTAACTGGAGAGCAAAAATTGAGGATTAGTTCAATCGGTTATGAAAGCAAGGAATTAAGCGTCAATTCTAGTATGAAAGATACCCTATTTATTAGTTTAAAACCATCTTCAGTTATGCTAAAAGGAGTTCAGGTAGTCGGCGAAATTGAGCCGGCAGAAATTATCAGACGAGCTATTGAACGCAAACAGGAGAATTTGAGCAAAATCAAAACTTTTACTGGAAAACTCTATTCAAAATTGTCGATGGAACTTAGTGGTTCTATAGTTGAATCGGCTTCTTCAGATGGGAGAAGTTTTTCTTTTTCAGCTTCAATCGGTGGAAAAGTCGAAGAAGAAGAAAAAATGTTTATCCTTGAAACATTTTCAGATGTGATGCAGGATTTAGAGTTAAAAAAATCGCAATTCAACATTACTGAACGCCGCCAGACAGCAAATATGAAACCAGAGTCGAATATATTGGCAATAGGTAATTTCATCAATTTTTATGATGAAGAAATTGAAATTTTAAATGCAAAAATTTCTACTCCATTATGTAAAAAGGCGCTTTCTTATTATGATTTTAAGTTGAAAGAAAGAACTACTTTTGACGATAAATTTGTCTATGTTTTGGAATTTGAACCAAGCACCCGGCTTTATCCGCTTTTTAAAGGAACAATTAAAATAATAGAAGGCACTTACAATATGATTGAAATAGATTTAGCACCAACCAAAGATGCCGGGATTACATTTTTTAAATCATTGCATTTCGTGCAAAAATTCTCTGAAATTCAAAAAAACATCTGGCATCCAACATATTTAAGCGTTTATGGTAAAGTTGGCGTTGATATTATCAAATCTTTTTTAGATGTGAGCGTAGATGTGAAAGCGGTAAGTATTTATAACAATACAAAAGTTAATATTGAACTTCCGAAGTCATTTTACCAAGAGCCATTAAAAAGCAAGAAAGAAGATTTAGCTGACGAAAACGTTCAGGGCGATACAGTGAATATTGGGAAAGCAAAAGCCGACACGATAGTAAACGTTAACAGAAATTTTATGATTACTGTTTCAAAAATGGCAGATTCTACCAATAAAGAATTTTGGGAAAAGAACTCTTTTGCAGAAGTCAGTGAAAAAGAGAAACGAGTTTATGCAAAAATCGACAGCATTGTAGCAACTAAAGACACAAATAGCGTATTTGGAGAGCAAGCTTCGTCTTTTATTGATTATACCTTGTTCAGTCCGTTCCTTGAATTTAACCGCACTGCATCTATTAATTTGGGCTTATCACCAAAACTACGCATTTGGTATTTCAATTTTGATAATTTAGCTTATTATTCATTTGGTCAAAAAAAGCTTTATGGCTCAACTGAATTGAATTTCCCATCTTTGAAATTTTCTGGAATTAACTTAAAATTAAGTGGAAAATGCTTTTCAATAATAGAACCAATGGGCGATATGATGAAATCTGAAATGTTTTTAAATACAATTTCGGCAGCTTTCCTTCACATAGATAATTTCGATTATTTCAAAAAAGATGGCTGGAGCGTTAATCTTAGTACTAAATTTTTCGATTTGATTAGCATTAATGGACGCTATGAAGAAGCGAGACATTTTAATTTGGATAAAACTACCAACAATTCAATTTTCTCTGAAGCTATTTGGAGAGACAATCCAGCCATAGAAGAAGGAAATTATAAAAATCTTTTCGTTGATTTGAGTATTGGCAATTTTTCTCAGCAAGTTTTCAATTCAAAATTTATGTATGAAATTAAACTTTCAAGCATCTGGGGTGAATATACTCCCAAAAAAGAAAAGTATAATGGTGTTCAAGGGAGTATTGAACTATCTATTCCTTTAATTCCTACCGGCTATCAGGATATGAAACTTGAATTGTTTGCTCAGGCAGGAAGAACAGATGAAAGCACTCCCTTAGAATACCAATACAAATTAAAGAACAAGCCGCTTTTCATCAATCCAATGGGTTATTTTTACACAACGCCAATTTGTCATTATGGTGGAAATGAATTTTTCGTTGGGCAGGTGAATTTCAATTTAACTGATATTTGGTGGCGGGCATTATGGCTTCCACTTTACGAAGGACGAGGGCCAGATTTGATTTTGAAAGCAATTTCCGGTAAATTTACAAACAAAACACAAAAAGGGATTTACAATAGCAGTAATAGTGGCTTTTATTCTGAATTTGGTTTTGGACTTAGGCGTATTCCAACTTTTATAAGCAATGTGTTTTATCTTGGGCTTGATTGTCATTGGGGAGTTGGACCTGTTGCTTCAGGACGCTTTGGCTGGAATTTAACCGCTACATTGCCGTTTTAAATGGCAGTCGGTTTTCGGTTTTCGGTTTATGGTTTATGGTTTATGGTTTATGGTTTATGGTTTATGGTTTATGGTAATTAAGTCATTAGTTATTAGTCATTTGTCATTGGTTTATGGTTTATGGTTTATGGTTTATGGTTTATGGTAATTAAGTCATTAGTTATTAGTCATTTGTCATTGGTTTATGGTAATTAAGTCATTCTTTATTCGTCATTCGTAAAGAAAAAAATACCAATGACGAACAACTAATGACCATAAACCATAAACCGATAGCTAACAGCCGATAGCTAACAGCCAATCAAAAAAAATATCCCTTTCCTACTTTTTTCTAAAAACATTTTACTTTTATAATTATATTTGCAGTTGATTAATGTTTTATTAAAATTTAACATTTTTAAAAATATTTTAATAAAATAATTCTGGAAATAATTCATATTTCAAGGATTATATCAATTTATTAAACTTTAAAATTTAAGGAAAACAATGCAAGAATTTGTTCATTTACATAACCACACACACTATTCACTTTTAGATGCAGCGTGCAATCCAATTGATTTAATCAAAGCAGCAAAAGAAGATGGGCAGAAAGCAATTGCTCTTACTGACCACGGAGTGATGTTTGGTGTCATAGATTTTTGGAAATTAGCTCAAAAAGAAGGAGTTAAGGGGATTATCGGTTTTGAAGCGTATGTTGCAAATGGTAGCAGATTTGAAAAAACTGCCGGAAAAAAAGAAACCAAAAAACGCAACTACTTCCATCTGGTTTTACTCGCAAAAAATAACATTGGCTACAAAAACCTTTGCAAATTAACTTCTTACGCGCACCTTGAAGGATATTACTACAAACCGAGAGTGGATTTAGAGCTACTTGAAAAATATAATGAAGGTGTAATCTGTCTTTCTGCCTGTATTGCCGGCGTAATTTCTGCTCCGATTATTGAAGGAGATTACGAAGAAGCCGTTAAGCAGGCAAAAATCTACCGCGATATATATGGCGATGATTTTTATATCGAACTGCAAAACCACCTCCTGCCAGAAGATAAAGCTGTGCTGCGAGATGCGCCTCGTATTGCAAGGGAGTTAGGCATCCCACTAATTGCAACCAACGATGTGCATTATGTGAAAAAAGAACATGCTATTGCCCATAACATTCTTTTGCTCATAAAAGATTCAAATGCTGCAAACTCTGGACAGATGGACATTAGAGAGTTGCGTTACAGAAGTGATGAAATGTATTTGAAAACTCAAGCTCAAATGAATGAACTGTTCAAGGATTTTCCGGACTCTATTTCAAATTCAGTGAAAATTGCAGATAGCTGCGATATTTCTTTCGAAAGAAAATTGTTTATGCCAGAGTTCCCTATTCCAAGGACTTCGCAGGCACAGAACCTCAATGAATACCTCAAAGAGCAGGTTGATACAGGATTGAAGGAAAGATATCCAACAATGACTGATGAAATCAGACAGCGAATAGATTTTGAATTAAATATTATTTTTAGCTTGGATTATTCCGGCTATTTTCTAATCGTTCAGGATTTTATAAGTGCAGCAAAAGCAAGAGATGTTCGCGTAGGTCCGGGGCGTGGCTCTGCAGCTGGCAGCTTGATTGCCTATTGTCTTGGGATTACAAATGTTGACCCGCTCAGATACGGACTGCTTTTCGAAAGATTTCTTAATCCGGACAGAGTTTCACCCCCTGATATTGATATTGACTTTTGCGATACCAAAAGAGGTGAAATTATTGAGTATGTGAAAGAAAAGTATGGTGAAAACCGCATTTCTCAAATTATCACTTTTGGTCGAATGACAAGCAAGGCAGTGTTGAAAGATGTTGGTCGCGTGCTTGGAATTCCGTATTCTATAATAAACAGCATAAATGCAAAAATTCCCGTTGAGCAAGGCAAAGTAAAACCAATCATTGAAGCTATCGAACTGCCTGATTTGAAATGGATTAAAAAAAGCGAAGACCCGAAGATGAAAGAGTTAATTGAATATTCTATTATTTTGGAAGGAATGAACAGGAATGTCGGAAAGCACGCAGCCGGCGTTGTTATTACTCCGGGCGACCTTATTGACTACGTTCCGCTTTATAAATCTCCTTCGCAAAAAGATAGCTCAGTCGCAATTACAACGCAATATCCGATGAACGACCTTGACGAAGCTGGTGTTATGAAAATGGACTTTCTTGGATTGCGGACTCTTTCCATTATTGATAATTCTCTCGAAATGATTGAGCGGAATTACAAAATAAAAATCGACACTGATGAAATTAATTTAAAAGATGAAAAAACAATGCAACTGCTTGGTAATGGAAACACTATGGCTGTTTTCCAGTTTGAATCTCAGGGAATGCAGGAGTATTTAAGGCAGCTGAAGCCGCATAGCATCGAAGAACTTTCTGCTATGAATGCACTCTATCGCCCGGGCCCAATGGCAAATATTCCGGAGTTTATCGAAAGAAAAGAAGGAAAGAAGCCAATTAATTATTTGCACGAAAAGATGGGAAATTCGCTTGATGAAACTTACGGAATTATTGTTTATCAGGAACAGGTTATGCAGCTTGTTCGCGATTTAGCTGGATTTTCGCTTAGTCAGGCAGATATTTTACGGCGCGCTATGGGAAAGAAAAAGCAAAGCGTTATGGACGAGATGAAGCCACTTTTTACAAAGAATGCTGCTGAGCTTGGTATCAACAAGAAAAATGCTGACGAAATCTACGATTTAATCGAAAAATTTGCAAAATACGGTTTCAACAAATCGCACTCTGTTGCCTATTCCGTTCTTGCTTTTCAAACTGCGTATTTGAAAGCAAACTATACTGCCGAATTCCTTGCTGCCAATATGAGTGCTGAACTCAATAATTTAGCAAAAATCGTTACTCTTATTGACGAGGCAAAAAGATTTGATATAAACGTATTTCCACCAAACGTAAATCGTTCAATGGAATATTTTACTGTTGATAATAATGAAATTATCTTTGGGCTGGCAGGCATAAAAAACGTTGGGGTTCAAGCTGTTCGAGGAATAATAAAAGCAAGGGAAGAAAAACCGTTTACTTCATTTTTCGATTTTGCTGCGAGAGTAGATACCAAGCTATTGAACAAGCGTGCTTTTGAATCCTTGATTTGTGCGGGAGCTTTCGATTCCATTCATAACGGCAAAAGAGCTGCTCTTTATAATTCAGTGGAAAACGCTCTTGAATACTCTAAAGCATTTAATAATGCTGAAAATTCGAGTATGGATAGTTTGTTTATGGGAGTAACGGCTGCTCCTATTCAGGAACCGACTTTACCTAATGCTCCCGAATGGACCGAAGAATTTCGTTTGGAAAAGGAAAAAGAAGTGCTATCATTTTACATTAGCGGACATCCTTTGAATAAATACAAAGTTTATATCAATGCTCTTGCTACTCTTCAAATTGGCGATAAAGAAAATGAAATCATTGGCGAGCAGGTCCGTATTTGTGGTATGATTAAAGGTATTAGGACCCAGTTAGACAAAAAGAATAAGACTATTGCATTCCTTCAGGTAGAAGATTTTACTGGTTCCTGCGAATGTGTTTGCTGGAGCGATGCTTATGGTAGTAATAAAGATATAATTGTTGAAGATAATGTTGTTATGATTATTGGCAGGTCTGAATTAGATAATGATAAAATCAAAATTTATGTCGATGAAATAATGCCGATTGAAAAAGCTGCTGCTAAATTTGCTCAAGGCATTGCTATTTGGGTGGACTTGGAAAAGGTGGAGCAAAACTGTATTAAATCGCTTCAAAGCTACTGCTCAGATTCGCGTATGAAAAATACAATTGTATTCAATGTAATTGACAAAACGAAGAACTACAGCAGTCGCTACATTGCAAACGGGGTAAATATTTCTTTTAATCAAGAAACAATTTCTAATGTTATGAAAATATTTGGACCTAGTAATGTAAATTTATTGATGTATAAGTAGTGCAGTTAGCAGTTAGCTGTCGGCTATCGGCTGTCGGCTGTCGATTTATGGTCATTCGTCATTGGTTATTGGTTTATGGTATTCGGTTAATGGTTAATGGTTAATTGTCATTAGTTATTGGTATTTTTTTCTTTACTAATAACCAATGACGAATGACGAATCCTTTCGTTTATGGTTTATGGCCATTAGTCATTGGTATTTTTACTTTATCCAATAACCTAATAACCTAATAACCTAATAACCAATAACCTAATAACCAATAACCCAATAACCAATAACCTAATAACCTAATAACCTAATAACCTAATAACCTAATAACCAATAACCCAATAACCCAATAACCAATAACCCAATAACCAATAACCCAATAACCCAATAACCAATAACCCAATAACCAATAACCCAATAACCCAATAACCAATAACCCAATAACCTAATAACCTAATAACCCAATAACCCAATAACCCAATAACCTATTATACCTGAATCTACTTCAATACTTCACCGGTTTCAGATGCCCAGAAAAGCAAATCTAATTCATCAATAGGTATTTGTATATGATTTGCAAATTGAAGGAATTTTTGCTCTATATCGAAATAAATTTTTCTTGATAAAGTTTTTGGAATTTCATTTATTACCTGATGCTTTAACAAATGCTTTAAAATATGCCTGTCTAAAATTGCTAAACTTTGAAAGCCAATATTCCTCAAGAAATGAGAGCTTTCCTTTAAGCCAAAGCCATTCACTATATCAGAAATTTTATTCCTTTTTTCAAAATTGTCAGGATTGCTTCTAATTGTTTCTAAAACTACTGGAAAAGTATGAATTGCATTTAAAAGCTTTTTTGCTTTTGTATTGTGAAACCGAATATAATGAGTTGGATTATTTAGAACAGAAGCACAATTGAAAGGATTGTTCTGAAAATCTTTTTCTTTCAGTATTTCAATTGCTTTAATAGCATTTTTTGCTTTAGATTGTGGAGTAAGTAAACAAAAGCACATTTCATAAAAATAATCACATTCAGCAACTTTTTTAAATTCTTTTAGCCGGTTTTGAATAGTTGATTTGTAAAGATTATATGATGAAAAAAGCTCATTTTCCATACTAAATATAGGGTAAATTTAATAAAGCAGCAAAATAATTTCCAATCCAAAGCACTATGCCAATACTAAGTGGTATCGTTAAGTTGTCATCAATTTTAATTACAGAAGCAGATAATGCTTCGACAATAGTGCCAACTAAAACAGCGACAGCACCAAATGTGTAGAAAGTCCAGGGCATATCGTTTGTAAAAGCAATATAAAAAACAGTAATCAGACCTGCTACAAAGAAAGCAAATGAACCTTCATAACTTTTGTGATAGAATTTGTGCTTCCCAAATTTGCGACCCAAAATGGCGGCTGACGAATCTGACAGAATTAATACCGCAAACCCTGTTACAACAAGTAGTTTCGGAAAAATTATAATGCAAAGAATTGCTGAAAGTAAAACCCAGGAAGCTCCATTTAATACAAATCTATCCTCAATTTCATGAGGTCGCAGCATTTTTCCGAAATATGTAAGTAATAATTTTTGAATTATTGTTTTCTTGCGTCCAAAAATATCTATGATTAGAAACAATATAGTAACTGGAATTAAAATCATAAATGCAAGTTCTTTTGTTGCATAATAATATCCAATCGGAATAGAAATTGAGATAAGATGGACGCCTTTGCGAAGCAGTTCTTGAGAAAAAGGTATATCGGGAGAAACTTGCTTTGTGTTGTTGGTTAAAGTATTATTTCTATTCTTCGTTTTTAATTTATTTTCGCTTTTTATTGTTGTCAATTTTTCTTGCTTTCCTTTAGCAATAAATTCATAATTTAATTTTTAATAAATCATTTCAATTAATTTAAAATTACTATTTACTTTCCTATTATCAAAATTAAAATTAATATTTGATGAATTTTGTGTTAAAATTTATACTTATTGAAATATATAATAGATTTAAAATCATAACCCCGCAAAGAAAAAAATGAGTGATGAGATTTATCTCCTAAATATTGATTTAGAAATTAAATTTATGAGTATTCAAAGTAGTGATTATATTTATCAAAGTAATAATTTAAACAATTAAAGTAGTGATTTTTATAAGCATAGTAGTAATTTAAACATTCAAAGTAGCGATTTTTTAAATCATAGTAGTAATTTAAACATTTAAAGTAGCGATTATATTTATCATAGTAGTAATATAAATATATATAGTAGTAATTTCTTTAATTAAAGTAATGATTTCTTTATATAAAGAAGTAATATAATTATTTAAAGATTATAATCTTTGATAACTTAAATTACTACTATAATAAAAAATATTTATATATTTATTAAAATAATTAATATTTTTAATATATAAATGACTTAATTAATTGAAATCATTAGAATATTATTAATAAAATTATAATCTATTATAAAGGATAAATAGTATTTAAATTAAATAATACCTATAATTTAAAAAAAATACTGGTAATAATTGTAAAATAAGAGGAATATAATAGTTTAGTTGAATTTTTTTCTATTTCTTTTCTCTTTCTGAAAACCACGATAAAGTATTTGCTTTATTATAGTGGTTACCAACGGCATCTTTAAATTTGTCTGTCATTTCGAACCCTCTTAGAAAAATGAGAATTTTTGTTTAAATAGAAATGACATAGTTACTAAAAAGTATTTTTTCAGTCATACTATCAACAAGTTGATAGCATGACTTTAAATCTTTTTTGTCATACTATCAGCTTGCTGATAGTATGACTGAGAAAAGATGTCATTGGTAAACGAAGTGAGAAATCTCAAAGTCTGTGTTAGCAAGGAGTTGTGAGATTCTTCGCTGCGCTTCAGAATGACAGATTATATTACTATCTCACCTTACGCAATTTCTCTTTTGAGAAATGAAAAAGTGTAGTGTTGATAAATTTTTTTTTAATCCACTTTTCTTATTCCCCTCTTGAGAGGGGTAGGGGTGTGTTCTTTGTTGTTATAACCAACCAATTCTGTTTTAAAGTATGATAGTTGTATTAGTATGGTTCTTATTTCACTAAATTCGTTTTAATCAAATAAGCCACATATATCGTTGTTTAAAGGATTACTTCTTATTCCCAAATTAAATATTGAAAAAAGGAATAAGAACACACCCCTGCCCCTCTCAAGAGGGGAATGCGTAAGGTGAGTTACTATTATTGTTAGCGGTTTGGTATTAATTCATTAACTATTTAACTTTAATACAATATCATTTATATTCACATTCAAATAATCTGCAATTACAGGGCATTTCGCTTTTAGCAAAAAAAAGACTTTATCATTTGTGTCGGACAATCCTTCATAATTACCTTGTCCCTTGCTTATAATTAGCTTAGACGAATGATATTCATTTAAAAATTCATCACTGCATCTTTCAAGCAATGTTGAAGGAGCAGAACAACCGGAAGAAATGATTTTTGAATATTTTTCTAAACCAGAAGCAACCGCATCATCGAAAGTAACATCATTAATTACAGCTTCGTCTCTAACTGCATAGATAACTGGTTTCCCAAGTTGTTCTATTAATATTTTGTCGAAAACTGATTCACCTGCATTATCACCGATATACAGGATTTTCTCTGTTTGATTTAAATATTCTTTAAACTCTTCATAGTGGAAAATAGCAAAGTCCTGCTTTAGTATTTGATTTACATCTCTTCTTAAGTCGAAATTGACATTTGCTCCTAAGTCAATTACATTTCCGGCAATAGCAATACGTATGGCAGTAAGCAGTTTGTCATCGGAATTTTCAACAATTTGTTTTAATTCTGGTTCAAATCTCAATGCTTCTTCTATGTTTTGCTTTTTCTTTTTTGAAAATGGGTCCATATTTTTTGTTATTATTTTTATTTCCTTGTAAATTAAATCCGCAATTTCCGGTGTTGATTTATCTAATGAAAAATCTTTTACCATACCGCATATTCTATCAAGAATGGATTTGAGAAATATTTCATCGTTCGAAATTTCTTTTCCAGCCCGAAGTGCCTGAGATATAAAACAAGGAATGCAATCTAAATGTGTTTTCATAATGTATTGTCAATCAATAGAATTTGAAATAAATAATATACAAAAATACTAAAATAAACTGTTATCAATGCTTCCATCTGGAAGCATATTGTTTGGATGTGGGATATGAAGCTCTTCCTGCTTGAAGCGAATACATTCATTCCAGTTCTTTTTGCAGTAATAATCAATCCATTTTTTATCTAACTTCCCGCCTATAAAAAAGAATTTCATTGGGCATACGGTATACCATTTACATTCAATTTGTTTCATTGTTTTTTAAATTCTGTAATGATAATTCATTGAAAAACATATTATCTTGTGTCATTTCTACCTCCCTGATAAAGCAAGTGCTTTTTTTTAATTGAAGATGACATATTTTTACCCCTGTCATTCTGACGGATGTCAGAATCCATCTTAAAAATAGTTTTTATAGGTCATTAGTCATTTGTTATTCGTCATTTGCATTTTTACTAACAACTAATGACCAATGACGAATGACTATAAAACGTCTTTGAAACCAAGATGGATTCTGCAATGCGTCAGCATTACAAGTAGCGATGTCATTAGTAACGAAGTGAAGAATCCAGAAAAATTTATTTAAATACTAATCTCTGGATTCTTCGCTGCGCTTCAGAATGACCGAGATGTTTTTATTAGTTATTCAACAAATTGTTACACTATACATTGTTTTTTAATAAATTCTAATTTTTCCTAATTCTTTTTTCTTAATTTTGAATTTTTAAATCAAGAACACTTTAAATTATTAACAAATCTAATTATTATTGGTAAAATTTCATAATTATTCATATAAAAAAATTGAATATGGGACTAATCTTAAAAGAATTAAAGGATAAAGTAGGAACAATAACTTTTAACAATGATGAAAAGCGTAATTGCTTATCAAAACAGTTGTTATTGGAATTTATTGATGCTTTGGAAGATTTCAAGAGGGACAAGGCAAGAGTAGTAATTATTCGGGCGAAACGAGGTTCAAGAGTGTGGTCTGCTGGATTTGACATATCGGAGCTTCCAGAACCGGGGCGAGACCCGCTTTCTTATAACGACCCATTGGAAATAGCATTAAGAGCAGTTCAGGATTTTCCTGCTCCGGTGATTGCTATGATTGAAGGAAGTGTTTGGGGTGGTGCCTGTGATTTAGCTTTTTGTTGCGATATATTAATAGGTACTCATACGGCATCTTTTGCAATCACTCCTGCAAAAATCGGTGTTCCATACAACCCAAGTGGAATTATGCACTTTATTAGTATGGCTGGGCCTCATTTAGCAAAGGAAATGTTTTTCACTGCTTTACCAATTAACGCTCTTCAGGCAAAGCATCACGGGATATTAAACCATTATGTTCCTAATATCGAAGAACTTGAGGAATTCACAATGTTTACTGCAAACCAAATCAAGCTAAATTCTCCTTTAAGCATTGCAGTTATTAAAGAACAATTAAGGATTCTTAGTAGTTCTCAGGCATTAAGTCCGGAAACATTTGAAAGAATTCAGGGATTGAGAAGAAAAGTTTATGATAGCAACGATTACAAAGAAGGAATCAAGGCATTTAAAGAAAAAAGAGCACCAAATTTCGATGATTAAGAGCAAGTTGCTTTTAAAGATAAAATAAGATTGTCTGTCATTCCGAAACGAAGAGAGGAATCTCAAACTCTGTGGTAACAATGAGTTGTGAGATTCCTCTCTTCGTATTGGAATTACAAGATATTTTAACCATACAGGCAACTTGCGATTATAAGAATAAAAAATATAAAATTAAAATTATTTTTAAACATCTTTTAACTTATTGCAATATTTCGTAATTTACTTTTTTTAAAATTACAATTAAAGTTATGAAAAGTAAATTCATATTAGCAATTTTTGCTTTCTGTTTGGTAATCTTTTCTTCCTGTGAATACCAACCGACTGGCTCAAATTTTAAGAATATTGACTCAACGTATAACATTCCAACAATAATAATTGAATTACCTGAAGAAGGCAAACCAATTTATGTTAGCAATTACGAAAGCTATAAATTAAAATATAAGCTTGATGGAGATTTATCAAAATTTATGCAGGTTCTTTTTTATTATGATACAACTTTATTATATCAATCTGAAAATAAAGAAGGAATGTTTGAGTTGTCAAAAAAAACTGCTAATGAAAAAGAGGAGCATAATTTAAAAATGCTTATTTTGAATACCTCCGGAACTGGCAGTTTAGCTGATATTATGCAACTTGAAGGTTCATATATTGAAAAGAACTGGCCCTTAATAGTTGCCAATCCGGATTATTTTACTCCGGATTCTTTGAAATCATCTGTTGTAGATGGTGTACTTAAAATCGAATGGAATACTTATGATTACTCAAATTTTATTTACTATTACATTACTAAAGTATTCTACGATAAAGAAGGTTATCGAAAACACTTTACTTTTAGTCCTATTGTGCTTAGAGACGTAGATAATTTTATTGATATTACTTATGCCGGGGAAAAAGCTAACTATTATTTAACTGTTCATTATAGAAAAAATAATTCTGAAGAATATATAAAATATCCGATTTTAAATTTAGATGATGAATTACCAAAGTTTTCCTATAAAAAACTGACTCAAAATTCTATTGAAGTAAATTGGAATAAAGGTAAATACTATGGCGGTATAGATGGATACGTTATTCAAAATAATAATTTATCTTTAGAAATACCATTAGAATCAAATGTCTATAAAGCTAAAATTGAAAATCTTCCTATTGGAGCTAATGAGGAGTTAATAATAAATATAATTCCAAACTTGAAAAAGAGCGAATATAATCCTATTGTTAAATTACAAATAATGACTGGCGATTCTTCCTTTAATTACTGGGAAATGGAAAAGGGTAACGATGATTATATTTTCTTCTCGCAAAATATTCAAGGATTTATATTTAATCTATATAAATATTCAATATCCTCAAATAGTATTCTTCAAAGCACCGAATTTCATACTCTTGATAGTAAAGAAGACAGGATAATAGTATCTCCGAATGGAAAAAATATGGTATATAGAAATGATTATAACCTAATATGCTGTTTAAATGGCGATTTAGAAAATCCAGTTATTGTAACTGATGTTTCATTTCATGGAAGTCAATCCGCTTATGGCTTTTCTGATATGGCATTATCAAATAATGGAATTCTCGCTACTTGCTTACCTCATGAAAGGAAAGTTGGAGTTTATGACCTAAATAAGATGAAATTGATTAGCTGTTGGAATGAAGATATTAATAATATTAGTATCTCTGGTAACGGGAAATATGTTGCTGTTTATTCTGGTGGAAATGAACAAATAACCAAAATATACGAGATAAAAGAAGATTCATGTATTTTAATAATTAGTGATTTTCTTGGTTTAAATATGAAATTTGATGATAACAGTAACCTATATTATTTTGATTATGGTGACAAAATTACGAAATATATAAATTGTGAAACTAAAGAAATTACAAATATTTTAAATTCAAGGTATAATCAGATTGATTTAGAATCCGGTTTAGCTATTATTGAAAAATCTGAAAATAATTATGAAATTGTCGATATTAAAAATGGAGGTCAAAGAATTTATAATTATTATTCAATAAACGGTTCAGGGCAAATAAAAGGAAATTATATATATTTTGGCACAGGAGTAAAATGCAAGTTTCGTTAAAATCAGCTTTTATCTTATTACTCTTTTTTTGTTTTTTTTCAGAATTAAAGAGTCAAGATTCTTTATACTTAAGATACAATACATTTGGCGCTGAACTGCAAGTTGGTCTTCCTTTTCACGATTTTAAACCACTTCGGGAATCAAGAGATGCTGATATAAAGAAAATGCAGTTTCCGGCAAAAGTAACTAACGATTATCCTTATATTCCATATATTCAGGGAGAATTTCTTTATTTAATTAAATATTTTGAATTTGGAATCTTATTATCTTATGCTACAACAGGTTCAGGAGTGCATTATGCCGATTATTCTGGCGAGTATAAATTTGAAGATTTCCTTTCAAATTATGAATATGGTTTCGTTATAAAATCCCGAAGTGCTAATGAAGATGTTCCATTTAAAACTCAGTTCTGGACTGAATTAGGTTTTTCGTCTTTATCATACAGAACAAAAGAATATTTAAGAATTTATGACCGAACTTATATTTATTCTACAAATAAAATAACTAACACTAAAAATTATGCTGAAATAGGACTTAGAGCAAATTATTATTACAAAGGGTTTTATTTTAATGGTGGGATTTCATATTTTTATGAATTTCCATCAGATTTTTATTTGCTTATTGAAGAACCATATAATTTAGATTTCGGTTTTAAGGGTATTAGAGCCCATCTCGGAGTAGGTTATAAATTATAATGATTAATGATTAATGATTAATGATTAATGATTAATGATTAATGATTAATGA
>CAZCLJ010000058.1:0-19373 GCA_964499465.1 uncultured Hyphomicrobiales bacterium | reverse complement strand
AATTGTTAATTGTTAATTGTTAATTGTTAATTGTTAATTGTTAATTGTTAATTATCATTGGTAGAAGAAAAAAACTAATAACCAATGACAAATAACTAATGACTTAATTACCGAAAACCATAAACCATAAACCATAAACCATAAACTAATAACCAATGACAAATAACTAATGACTTAATTACCGAAAACCATAAACCATAAACCAATAAACAATAACTAATGACAAATGACAAATAACTAATGACAAATAACTAATGACTTAATTACCATAAACCATAAACTATAAACCATAAACCTATAACCATAAACCATTAACAATTAATAATTAACAATTATTTAAACCTCAATCCAAATTGGACTGCTTGGCGCCGCGTATTGCGTCAAGTTTTTTGTATTGACGCGGAAATAATTCCGCTTGCCACTTTCTACATTAATAAGGAAACTTGCATCTGCGGTTTTGCCCTGAAGCGAAAAATCCGCAAATGGCTGTCCGTTTTCCACTACTGAACGGTAAACCGAATATTCTGTTGCTGTTGGAACGGCTGTCCATGTTAAATTGTATTGACCGGGATTTAATTCGCTGTCGTTGATTGCTAAATTGCTTGCAGCTGGAAGAACTGCAAAATACCACTGCTCAAGGTCTTCGGTCGCCGGACCGAAGCCATTCATGTTTCTAGCCCTTACGCGATAAAATCCCTGCCCGTCACTTGGGACATAATGGAAACTCGTATCGCTTCCAGAATAAATCTCCGTATAGCCCTCACCTTCTTTCTTTTCCAACTGGTAACTTGTGGCGTGATTTACCACGTCCCACCAGAAAGTTTTGCCGATAAAATCGTAATAGAAGTTGGCAGGGACAGATAAGCCGCCAGCTTCCTTTTGATAGATGATGTAGTCGTTGTAGCGGGCTGAATCGGTTTTTACAAAGGCGCGTTTTCCAATATCGGTGTAAGCAGCGAAAAGCTTATAAAGTTCATTTCCTTTTAAAATGCGTTCACGGGTTTTCCTGTCCCGTTCTGCCATTTTATTTTTAACTTCGTTAAGAGCTTCCTCGAATTCTTCGTTTAAATCTCTGAAGTCGTCAAGCATTTGTTCTGTAAGTCCGGTGTCTGCAAGTTCAACAAGAAATTCGTTCATCTGCAGCTGAACCCTTCGGGATAAAACTAAGAGAGCGTCGTCAGTCATTTGGTTCATACCTGCAGCACCGAGAGAATTTTCCTGCCAAGAGCCGCTTCCCCACTTTGTTCCGCAACGAATAATCATATTGCGAATGGTTTCCTTGACCTCATCGGCTTTTTGATTTTTAGCTTCAGCTGCTCCTGTAATATATGCAGTAAGAACAACATCTGAAGGAAATATTTCAAAAGCATCGCCAAGTGCTTTAAATGAAGTGATTTTGGCTTCAGTAATGCCAAAAGGTCCCAAATCGCTAACATCTCTTGTTAAAGTATTGCAAAGATTCGATACAGCGAGAGAAAGCTCCGCATCAGTAAGAGTATAATTTCTCTTTTCTTGATTAGTAGCCATAGATTTTAGCTCCAATTATTATTTAAACAACATTAATTAATAAGAATTTATGTAAGTAATTTGATAAAAATAATCAGTTTTTTGTATTGCTAACAATATAGAAACTCATTTCACTCTGTCAGAAGCTCATTTCACTCTGTCTGAAGGTCATTTCACTCGTTCAGATGAACATTTCACTCTGTCTGTTGAACATTTCACTCTGCCAGAAGGTCATTTCACTCGTTCAGATGAACATTTCACTCTGTCTGATAATCATTTCACTCTGTCTGATAATCATTTCACTCGTTCAGTTGAACGTTTCACTCTGCCAGAAACTCATTTCACTCGTTTAGTTGAACATTTCACTTTGTCTGATAATCATTTCACTCGTTCAGAAACTCATATTATTTTATCAGAAAAATATCAATTTCAGTTCGATGCTTTTTTAAGTTTGTAAAAAAATACTTCTTTAAATCTTTCTATTAAAGAACTCCACATATTTTGTAAAAAATCATTTCACCATTAATATATTTCTGAAATTTTAAGAATATTATTTAATTCACCTCACGCATTCCCCTCTTGAGAGTAATGTCACTTGAATAGAGAAAATTATTTGTGTTTTACTTCATAATGACAAAAATATATATTTATTAGAGTGTCATTCCGAAACGAAGTGAGGAATCTCACAAATCATTGCTAACACGAAACTTGAGATTTCTCACTTCGTTTCGAAATGACAGATAAAATTATTTTATTTTAATTTGTTCTAAGTATACAATTTATCCTCGTTCTTTATTATTTTCTCTATTCAAGTGACATTACTCTTGAGAGGACTAACGATTTTACACATCTTTAAAACGTGCTGCTATTCTACATATTCCGTAGGGATAAAATATTTGTAACAATACTTTTTATAGTGTTTTTTTATTCCGTAGGAATTAAATATATAATAGCTTTTTATTATATAATCCCTACGGGATAAGCACAGTCAAGGGTTATTCCAATTACAAATATATAATCCCTACGGGATAAATTCCAAAGACACTTTACCTTTTTTACTCCTTTTATACAAAAACTAACATTTGTGTATAATAGTTAGCTTGAGAGGGGAATAAGAAAAGTTGATTAAAGAATATATCAACACCACACTTTTTCATTTCTCAAAAAAGGAATGCGCAATGTGAGTTATATAAAAAAAGTAATTGTATAACTCCCAAATTTAATTCAAAACGGGATATAAAAGAAAAGTAGGTTTTGAGTTACAAATAATTAATTTCAAACGGGATAAGTCATTATTAACAATAAAATTAATAATAGAAAATATTTAAAAAGTAAAAGATGTAATTTCAAAAATACTTTTAAACAAATACTTTAACCACTTTAAATAGCGAAGAATCTCTTTTTTCTTAAAAATTATTAACGGAACGTTTAAATGTTATAGCCCTTTTTTCAAAAGAAAATCAACATAAGCAAAAATCAATGGTGAAAATTAAAATTAATTTTCAAATAATGCAAGAAAAAAAATGTTTTTTTATTTTTTTTTAAATATTTTTTTTGGTGTTGAAATTAATAGGGGAGGAGTTATTATTTGCGTAGATGTGCCACACTTAAGAAAGTGTGGCACTTCTTTATTCTTTTCTTTTATCCCGCAAGGGATTAGATTATTGTAGAAATTAATTGTACACACTGGTACTTATCCCGACAGGGATTATATTTTGCAAGTATATATAATTTAATCCCTTGCGGGATAATATAAAAAAAAGGGAAATCCGTTGCTACAAATATTCAATCCCTGGCGGGATAGTTTTAATTTGTCTTTGAACTGTGATTTTTGTGATTTATTTGATGAAGATGGTTTTTTTTGTCAGAACCTTGATTAAAAGGATTTAAGGATTTCATGATTAATAAGAAAAAGAACCTTGAAATCAAGAAATCCTTAAATCATGTTAATCAAGGTTCAAAGACAAAAAATAATTCAATCCCTGGCGGGATAAAAGAAAAAATCTCCTTTCCAATATGCAATTTTCAGTTATACGAGCAACAAACTATTCGTATGACTGGACGAAGGAAATAAGCTAATAAGGTTTTTCAGTTAGGTTGTCAATTTTCTACTAAGGTTTATTATTTAAATAAGGTTTTATTATTTTAGAAAGAAACCTTATTTTTCTAAATAACCTTAGTAGAAAAAAATTAACAAAAAATAATTAACCTTATTAGCTTATTTTTCTTCTTTCAGTCATACGAACATTAAAAAATGTTCGCATGGCATCTTCTTGTCATGCTATAAGCTTGCTGATGGTATGACTGAAGAGATGGTTTTTTTTGTCAGAACCTTGATTAAAAGGATTTAAGGATTTCATGATTAATAAGAAAAAGAACCTTGAAATCAAGAAATCCTTAAATCATGTTAATCAAGGTTCAAAGACAAAAAATAATTCAATCCCTGGCGGGATAAAAGAAAAAATCTCCTTTCCAATATGCAATTTTCAGTTATACGAGCAACAAACTAGTCGTATGTCTGGAAGAAAGAAATAAGCTAATAAGGTTTTTTCAGTTGTGTTGTCTTTTTCTACTAAGGTTAATTATTGAAATAAGGTTTTATTATTTTAGAAAGAAACCTTATTTTTCTTAATAACCTTAGTAGAAAAAAATTAACAAAGAATAATTAACCTTATTAGCTTATTTTTCTTCTTTCAGTCATACTATCGTTGGGAAATGTTCGCATGACATATTCTTGTCATGCTATAAGCTTGCTGATGGTATGACTGAAGAGATGGTTTTTTTTGTCAGAACCTTGATTAAAAGGATTTAAGGATTTCATGATTAATAAGAAAAAGAACCTTGAAATCAAGAAATCCTTAAATCATGTTAATCAAGGTTCAAAGACAAAAAATAATTCAATCCCTGGCGGGATAAAAGAAAAAATCTCCTTTTCCAATATGCAATTTTCAGTAATACGAGCAACAAACTATTCGTATGTCTGGAAGAAAGAAATAAGCTAATAAGGTTTTTCAGATGGGTTGTCTTTTGCTACTAAGGTTTATTATTGAAATAAGGTTTTATGGTTTTTATTAAAAGTATAATTTTTAAACAAGAAACCTTATTTTTCTTAATAACCTTAGTAGAAAAAAATTAACAAAAAATAATTAACCTTATTAGCTTATTTTTCTTCTTTCAGTCATACTAACATTAAAAAATGTTCGCATGACTTCTTCTTGTCATACTATTAACTTGTTAATAGTATGACTAAAGAGATAATTTCTTTCTTAATCATCTTAATCACAAAAATCAGGTAAATCATAGTTCAAAATACGCTGCAAATATTCAATCTCTAATTACAAATGGATTTTGGCAAAGATTTTGCTTAGAATTCTAAAAGCGTTTGCTTGGAAAAGAAAATTATTATGTTTTAAAGCAAATTAGAAATTAAGTAAAAACATTAACTTGTAAGTAAAGAAGATTTTACATATATTATAATTAACAGAAATTGACAATGAATTTAAAGAAAAGTATGAATAATTTTGAACTGTTTAATAAACCAAAAATAAGAAAACAATTAAAAAATATATCTAATTTAAGCTCCCTTAACATCGTATTATTAGATAGAAATAACAAACTTTTGCTTAATATTGGTTGTAATAAAAATATAATAAAATACTTAAAAACTATAAATGTAAAATCAAAAAAAGAAGAAATTGAATTCTTAGAATTTTTCGATGAAGGGATAGCTTATATTCCAGTTTATTTTGAGAGTAAAAAGAAATTTAATTGCTTTATAACAAATTTTCCCAAATATTCTACACTTGACCCGGATAAAAGGAAGCAAATCAATTGTTTTGTTGGATTTGTAAAAGAAACAATAATACTTTATTTATATAAAAGTGAGTTTATTGAAAAGAAAAGGATTGAAAACAGATTCAGTTATTTGCTATCTCTTACCCCAAATGCAATGCTCGTTTTAAAAGAGGATAAAGTATTTGAACTTAACGAAAAAGCAGAGAAATTACTTAAATTTAGCAGAAATGAACTCATTAAAAAAGGGCTTTATGATTTATTCCCGAAAATCCAAAAAGATGGAACAAACTCTGAAGAAAAAATTAAAGTTCATTTACAAAAAGCACTAACAGATGGTATTCAATGCTTCGAATGTGAAATATTAACAAGCAATGGCGAATTAATCTTTACAAAAATCTGTATAGAACTTTTCAAAGAAAGCAATAGGCAAATCCTCTTTGTGTCTATTTATGATATATCACAGCAAAAAGTATTAGAAAACGAGTTGTCTTCAAAAGATGTGCTTTTCAAACTTTTATTCGATAAATCAGATGATGCACACTTATTGATTAAAGATTACAGGTTTATTGATTGTAATGATGCTGCTGTAAGAATGATAGATGCAAAAAGTAAAGCAGATATTATAAATAAACACCCTTCAGAGCTATCTCCGGAATACCAGCCAGATGGAAAAAATTCAAAAATAAAAGCAGATGAAATATTAAACTCATCATTAGAAAAAACTATTGAACGATTTATTTGGACACACAAAAAGTTTGATGGAACACTTTTTCCTGTTGAAGTTTTACTTACCTGTATTCAATATAAGAATGACACAATTTTGCATACTACCTGGCGCGATTTATCCTTTAGAAAATCTATTGAATTAGAATTAAGTAACCAGAAAGAATTTTTAAGACATATTATTGATTCATTGCCAAACTTTGTGTTCGTTAAAGATTATGATGGTAAATTTATTTTAGCAAACAAAACTTTGACTGACCACTATGGAACTACAACTACTGATATAATTGGAAAAACAGATGATAATTATAATTCAAATACTGAAGAAGTAAACCATTTCTTAAAAGCAGACCGACTTGTTATTGATTCAGGATTAACAAAAATTATTCACGAAGAACCTGTTACATCTGCCTCCGGTGAAACACGTTGGTACAAAACAATTAAAATACCTTTAAAAAACGATAAAGGAATTTTTGACAGAGTGCTTGGACTTTCCATTGATATTACTAATTCTAAAATAGCAATGGAAACCATCAGAGAATCTCAGGAAAGGTTTAAGACATTAGCAAACAAAGCTCCTATTTCAATTATTTATTTTGATAAAGATGGAGTAATTCAATTTGTTAATGATTATCATTTAAATAAAATTGTTAATAATAAAGTAGATAAAGAATATTTCATCGGAAGAAAAATAAATAATATTGCTTTTTATAAATCATCCGCTCTTAATATTGATTTTGAATCGGTGCTAAAAGGAGAATTTATTGAGCTTAATGAATTAAAAATTCCAAACTATTTTGATGGAAAAGATATTTATTTGAATATAAAAGCTGCACCGATTAATAAAAATGGTAGTATTATTGGCGGAATCATTATAAATGAAATTGTTACTGATGCTGTCGTAAATAAAAAGCAGTTAATTTTAAGCGAAAACAGATATAAAGCGATTACTGATGTTGTTACTGATGTTATTATTTCATTTAAAATAAACAATGATTTAACCGCAGTGCCTGAATGGATAACTAAGGGAGTGGAAAAAATTACTGGTTACCACGATTATGAGACAATTTTAAATGAAAAATGGATTAGATTAATTCACCCTGACGATATTAAAATCATTAAAGAATTAATCAAATCATCTGCAAATAATGAAATGGATTCTAAAATCTTTAGAATAATTACCAAGCATAAAAATATCAAATGGCTACAGGTATATACCAATCCGTATTTTTCAAATGAAGAAAACAGAGTAACTTATGTTTATGTCGCAGCAAAAGATATAACTGACAAAAAAAACACTGAAGAAGCATATCTCGAAACGCAGAGAGCTTTATTAACATTGATGAGTAATCTGCCCGGAATGGTTTATCGCTGTCTGTTTGATGAGAGATGGACTATGAGGTTTGTTAGTGATGGTTGCTATACGCTTACAGGATATTATCCAGATGATTTATTAGATAATAACAAAATTGCATATTTGGATTTAGTATATTATGACGATAGAAACTTAGTTCATCATACAATCAAATCTGCGGTTGAACAGGCAATTCCTTGGGAAATCGTATATAGAATAACAAATAAAGCAAATGAATTAAAGTGGGTTTGGGAGCAAGGTCAAGCTGTATTTGACACAAAAACCAATAACGTTATTGCTCTTGAAGGTTTCATTTTAGACATTACCGATACAAAAAGAGCCGAAGATGCACTGAAAGAAAGCGAAGAAAGATATCGTATGATTTTTATGAATTCTCCTTTCGGAATTATTCAATATGACAAAGAACTTAATCTCATTGATTTTAACGATAGATTTTCACAAATTTTAAATACAAGCAGAAAAAATATTCTTTTGTATGAATTAGAGCAATTAAAGAATAAAAAGATTATTGAATCGCTGCGAATTGTATTTTCCGGACATAATGGTTATTTTGAAGGTGTATATAAGACAATTACCAGCAAAATTTCTGTTCACATTTCAATACGAAGTTTTCCAGTCTATAACGACAAAGATGAAATAATCGGCGGAACAGCAATAATAGAAGACATTTCCAAACAGGTATGGGCTAAACAGGTTCAGGATGTTACTTATCAAATTACATTAGCTGCCAGTAGCTGCAAGAATTTAGTTGACTTTGCCAAACAAATTCAAATCATTCTTGGAAAAATAATTGATACTACAAATTTCTTTATTGCCTTTTATGATAAAGAAAAAGATTTAATCACTCTCCCCTATTTTGCTGATGAAGAAGACAGTTTCCAAGAATTTCCTGCTGGCAAAACATTGACTTCTTATGTTATTAAAAATAACAAACCTCTATTAGCAAACACGAAACTGGTAGATGAATTTGAAAAACAAGGCATTATTGAAAATTTTGGGACACCTTCTGAACTGTGGATGGGAGTGCCTTTGGTTCGCAATAATGAAGTGATTGGAGCAGTTGTTGTTCAGCACTACACAGATGAAAATGCTTATGACGAAGAAGATTTGAAACTGCTTATCTTCATCTCAGAACAAATAGCTCAACTTATGGAACGCCTTCAAATGGGTGAGGAAATTCGTTTAAGTGAAATAAAATATAGAACCTTAACAGAACAACTGCCTGTTGGCGTCTATAGGACTAATAAGGACGGCATATTCCTTTATGCTAATTTACAGCTTGCAAAAATGTTAAAATATGATTCAGTTCAGGAATTAATGGAAAAACATTTAAACGAAATATTAGTTCAGCCCAGAAACTTAAATAAATATTTGGAAATTTATAAAAAAGAAGGTATCATTACTAATTTTGAAACAAACTTAAGAACGAAAGACGGGCAAATTATTTGGGTTAGAGATACTTTTTCAATTACTTTTAATAATTCTCATGAAATTCTGTATTTCGATGGTGTTTTAGAGGATATAACTGAGAAAAAACGTGCTGAGGAACAGATTAAAAAACTTAATGCCGAGTTGGAAGTTAAGGTAGTCGAACGCACTATTCGTTTGGAAAATGCTTTGGAAGAACTTCGTTTCGAAAATGAAGAGCGGAAAAGGACAGAAGAACAACTTTATGTTGCTAAAGAAGAAATTTCTGCTGCTTTGGAAAAAGAAAAAGAACTCGGTGAAATGAAAACACGATTTATGTCTATGATTTCTCACGAATACAGAACACCTTTGACTGTGATTTCATCTTCTACTTACATTTTAGAAAAACTCTATCAGGGCAGCTATTACAAAGATTTTAACTCTTTCTTAGATAAAATACGTGCTTCTGTTAAACACATGGCAAAACTACTTGAAGAAGTTCTTATAATCGGGAAAAGTGAAGCTGGAATGCTAAAGTATAATCCTACAAACCTTGATTTAATCAAACTTACTGAAGACATCTATTACGAAATTGTTAATATTGATGAGGAAAAACATCATTTTGAATTTTTAACTAACGTTCAAAAATGTGTAGTTGAAAATGATGAAATGATTATTAGGCAGATTTTAAGCAATCTGCTTTCAAATGCTGTGAAGTATTCACCTAACGATACAATCGTAAAATTTGAGTTTATTGACAAAGGGACAAAGATTTCTTTCAAAGTAAGCGATTCCGGATTCGGAATAACAGAACAGGATAAAGAGCATATTTTCGATGCTTTCCATAGAGGTCAGAATATTGGGAACGTTGCTGGCACAGGATTAGGACTTTCGATTGTAAAAAGGTGTGTTGATTTAATTCAGGGGAATATTGATTTGGAAAGTGAAATTAATATTGGCTCTATTTTCACCGTTACTTTTCCAAAGCATATTAGATAATTATGGAAAAAAATATATTTGAACAAAAGGATTTTTCTAATATAGAATTCAATAATACTCCAATTATAAAAGGAGAATATGAAAGTTGTAATTTCAGTAATTGTAATTTTCAAAACGCTGACCTGAGCGATGTGGAGTTTATTGATTGTGATTTTATTGCCTGTAATCTTACAATGGTAAATTTATCCAATACTGCCTTGAGAAATATTACTTTTAAAGATTGCAAAATGATTGGATTACGCTTCGATTTATGTAATAAATTTGGACTTTCTTTTTCTTTTGAGAATTGCATTTTAAATTTATCTTCATTTTACAAGCTAAAACTAAAAAAGACTTCTTTCATTAATTCCAGTCTGAATGAAGTAGATTTTTCTTTCTGCGATTTAACTTCTTCTGTTTTTGATAAATGCGATTTAAAACGTGCTGCTTTTGATAATACAAATTTGGAAAAAGCAGATTTTTCAACATCTAACAACTATTCAATTAATCCGGAAGCAAATAAACTAAAAAAAGCAAGATTTTCATTTCCCGGAATAATAGGACTTTTAGATAAATACGATATAGAAATTTTTTGAATATAATAAGTTCTGAACTGGTATGTTTATTTTGATACTGTTTTAATAAATATTAATCCTGCTTGTTTTATGTTATATAATATTTTAATACATCTTGATATTCTTTTAGTTAATGATTAAAATCATCTATATAATATATATGAAATAATATTTAAATTATTGAACAGAATAAACATACCAGTTCTGAACTTCTTATCTTTAGTAGTATTTCATTTAGCGGTTTATCAAATGATAGCTTTCATTCTATAATAGTGACAACGATAAGCTATTTGTTATTAGTGGGTTCAAACAAATGAATAATAACAAAAAACCGAATTTATTTAAATAGAAAGTTATTATCACTACTAAACTAATTTACTTATCCTTAATTTTCGTTATTGGAACAGGAGTTTTAAAATTACGAAAATATTTTTAACGAACAAAGCAATTGTATGTAACACAAACAAAAAAAGGGCTTAATGCCCTTCTTCTGCTTTTTTCTTTTTTCGTTATTTTTCTCTAATTCTTCTTCTTTTCTTCCTGTTTCTTTTTTCTGTTTTCTAATTTCTTCTTTCTTTAACCGTGGTCAGGGACGGAGTTGAACCGCCGACACATGGATTTTCAGTCCATTGCTCTACCAACTGAGCTACCTGACCAATTCAGAATACAAAATTACGAATTTTTTTTTAATTTGCAAAATTATTTTTCACTTTTTAAGCGAATTATTTCATTTCTTAAATCATTAATAAAACTCTTCTCCTCTACCCTATTCATATCTTGCTTATATTCTATCGGTTTACCAATACGAACAAAAACATCTCCTTTATTAAACTGCAAACTTCCTTTGGGTAAAATATCTTTTGTGCCAGAAATTCCAACTGGCACAATCTTTTTTCCAGATTCTTTAGCGAGCAGAAAAGCACCACGTTTGAACTCACCAACATCTCCAGTTTCAGAGCGAGTCCCTTCGGGAAAAATTAAAATTGAAGCGTTTTCTTTGAATGCTGCAATAGCTTCATCAAGACCAGCCCTTGCTTCTTTGGGATTTTCACGCTTGATTGCAATGTATGGCATTACTTTTAAGCAATATCCAAAAATAGGAATTTTTTCCAATTCTTTCTTATAGATTATCCTTATATTGTCATCAATAGCAAAAGTTGCAGTAGGAATATCATATAAACTCGAATGATTAGAAACGTAAATATAAGACTGGCTTTTATCAATTTCAGTTTCGTATTTTATATTTAGCTTTGCTCCGCATAAAGTTAGCAAAATACTTGACCAATTACGGGCATTTTGGTAACTTTTATCCATTTGTTTGAAGATTTTCCTTTGCACTATTTCCTGCAAAGCGAAGAAAATTGTAACTTTCACAATCAGCAAAGCCCTTAGCAAAAAATCAATTTTTTTAATAATTTTACTCATCTATAATAATTTGTTTTTTTGATTTTAATGTCATTTCGAAGCGCAGTGAGAAATCTCACAATTCCTTGTTAAAACTACATTTGAGATTCCTCACTTCGTTTCGGAATGACACCTTTTATTTGCTTTTTATAATAGCAATTTAGTCGAATTCTAACGCATCTGGTCCTAAAGATTTGCATAATTTTTTACAAATATTGATAATTGTTTTGTCGGTTAACTTGTAAAGATGTTTTGAACCTGATACCTTACAACTAACTATTTCATCGTCAAGAAGCATTTGTAGCTGTTTTGAAACATTAGACTGATAAGAACCTATATCTTTGGTAATTTGAGTAACGCTTTTCTCTTTTAAATGAATACAACTAATAATTTTTAATCGAGTTGGCTCAGATAATACTTTAAATCGATTAGCAAGATGATTGACCTGTTCTTCAGAGAACGCAGTTTTGAATTCTTTCATAAAACAAACATTTCCTTTACTGTATTGATTCTAAATTTTCTTGAAGTTCTGTCCATTCATTCATTTTTAAATCAAGTTTTTCCCTGTATTCGCCATATTCAATTTTTGTTTTCTTAACAATTTCCGAATTATTATAAAACTCCTGATTTAAAAACATTTCATCAAATTCTTTTAATTTGCTTTCAAGTTTTTCTATTTCATTTTCACATTTTGAAATTTCTTTTTTGATTTTATTTATATCGCGCTGCTTATTCTTTTTTTCTTCCCGTTTAATTTTATCTGATTGCTCATTTCCAATGTAATAATCATTTTTGCTTCTGTTTTGGTTGTTATTGGTCTCTTGCTGTGAATTTAGTATTTCAATATATTCATAAATATCACCTGCAAAATGCTGGATATTCTGATTTTTAAAAATGTAAATTTTATCTGTTAAGTTATGTAGAAATTCTCTGTCGTGAGAAACAATAATCAAGCTGCCTTTGAAATCTAATAAAGCATTTTTAAGCACATCTTTTGAAATAATATCAAAATGATTTGTCGGCTCATCTAAAATCAGTAGATTTATTGGCTGCAATAGCAAACGTGCTATAGCCAGACGAGCTTTTTCTCCGCCGGAAAGAACTTTCACCTTTTTATAAACAGAATCACCGCTAAATAGAAAAGCACCGAGTAATGAGCGTATTTGTGTCCTTATATCGCCTGAAGCAATATTATCAATGGTTTCAAGAACAGTCAAATCTTGATTCAAATTTGACGTTTCCATTTGCGAAAAATAACCAATTTTTACATTATTTCCAAAATTTATTATTCCATTATAATCAAGATTGCCAGTGATTATTTTTGTAAAAGTAGTTTTTCCTTCACCATTTTTTCCAACAAAAGCAACTTTTTCACCACGTTCCAAATCGAAATCAATATTTTTCAGAACTGATTTTTCATCGAAATTTTTTGAAACGCGCCTTGCTTCAATAATCACTTTACCTGTTGGAGGTGCTTCTGGAAAGCGAAACCGGATTGCACTCGTATCTTCATCGTCTATTTGAATTCGTTCAATTTTATCCACTAATTTCATTTTGGACTGCACACGAGAGGCAAGCGATGCCTTCGATTTGAAACGGTCAATGAAACGCTCATACTGGTCGATTTGCTTCTGTTGGTTCTTCTGTGCTGAAAGCTGTGTTTTGCGCTGTTCTTCTCGCAATTCTACAAATCGGGAATATTTACAGCGGTAATCATATACCTTACCAGCTATTACCTCTATTGTTCTATTAGTTACATTTTCAATAAAATGCTTGTCGTGTGAAACCAGAACCACAGAACCGCTGTAGTTTTTCAAATATCTTTCGAGCCACAAAATAGAATCAATATCCAAATGGTTTGTCGGTTCGTCAAGTAAAATACAATCGGGACGGCTTAAGAGGATTTTTGCAAGTTCCACACGCATTTGCCAGCCACCACTGAAAGTATTCATATTTCTGTAAAATTCATCTCTCACAAAACCAAGACCGAGCAATGTTTTTTCGACTTCACTTTCTAATTTGCTTCCACCGAGTAAATGGAACTGCTCACTGAAATCTGATAGCTTCTTTGTTAGCTGCAAATATTCAGAGCTTTCGTAATCAGTACGCTTCTGAAGTTCTTCGCTTATATTATTGATTCTCTTTTCAAGTGTTAAAATATCTGCCAGACCGAGAGCAGCTTCGTCAAAAATCGTTTTATTTGAATTAATTTTTAATTCCTGGGGAAGATAGCCAATAGAATAATCATTTGGTTTTATAATACGACCTTCGTCTGGTTGCATTTGACTGCTAATTAGACGAAGCAGAGTAGTTTTTCCGGCGCCATTTCTTCCAATCAGACCAATTTTGTCCTCTGGATTTATTGTAATAGAAACATCATCAAAAATATAATGACCGGCAAAATGCAAGGATATGTTGTTTAAATGGAGCATAATTTTTTATTCATCATCATCAAAATTTTCATTAATTAAACCTTCTAAAGTATCAGCATAATCATAAACACTAATAGTTTCGCCATCAAAAAAAGAATCATCTTCAAATCCAACAGCGACCCAACGCCATTGTTCAATTCCATTTATTGTTGTCTTTACTGGTTGAAGATATACACCAGTTGCAAAAATTCTATCATTCTCAGAAAACATATTATTTCCTTTCAAATATTTATTTGAAAATAATTAATCAATAGTAGATATATTTTAATTCAAATCCATAACTTCTTGCTTTTCAGTATATTCAAGGTTCTTATATTGAGTATCCCAGATTTCATTCAATCTTTCTGTGTAAATGTAATCTTTGTAATACTTCTTTATATCAAAAGTTAAATCCACCTTTTCTTCAATGAAAAGAATTAAATCCAAGCAATTTCCCTCTAATATACTAAACGACATAATTTAAAATGTTTTTGTATTTTTCAATTTCTAAAATTGCAAGATAAGGTATTTTTTTGAATTTTTATAATTTTTATAGAGTTCAATGGGAATAGGTTGTAGTTGTTATTAAAATAGAATATTTTGAGTATGATTTTAAGGAATTTATTTTTAAAACTGGGTGGAAGGGCTTTTAAATATATTTACTAAATGTTTCAAGTTCTACATTAATCTCTTTCAAAATCTGCTTTAATAAAATAGGTGAAATATCTCTATTTTTATGAATGGGAATAGTTGTAGATTTTCCTTCATAATTCTTAAATTGTTTATGTGAACCTTTCTGGCGAACTTCATAAAAACCAAGAATATTTAGGCCCCTGATGATTTCAGAAGCTTTTAAAACTGGGTACTTCGGCATTTTAAGCAATGATAAGGTTTTGTGTTCCAATAAATTCACTTTCAAGCACTGGATTTCCTTCTTCCAGTAGCATTTCAATCACTTCAAGAAGATTCTCCCTTAATTCTTCCAAAGTTTCTCCTTGTGAGTGCGCCCCAGGAAAACCAGGGATATAACCAACATACATATTGGTATCAAAACACTTTTCGATGATTGCAGAATATGAACTCATAAATATTCCTAATCAAATTTAAAATATTGTAAACGAATTTTCCCCACAATTATTATCATTTTTCTCATGCTGCAAAAAAAAAGAGCCCCATTTATAATATTTTTGTATTTTTCTATTTCTAAAATTGCAAGATAAGGTATTTTTTTGAATTTTTATAATTTTTATAGAGTTCAGTGTGAATGAGAATACTTTGTTGAAATTAAAAAAGTAAAATTAATGTTTTAAATTATTCTATTTTTTAAAATTGTTTGTTTTATTAATCTACTCGTATTTGAGCTGTTCCACAAAATTTAAATTCATTAATATATATTATCAATTCAGTAGATGCTATATTTAAATTACAGTCACAGCATTCATATTTAAGTTCATTTAGTTTTACTTCTTTGAGATATTCATTATTTACATTATTATAAATAAAATAATTTCCTGTTATTAATAGTTTTTCAAAAATAACATCAAAATAATTGTCTTGATTAGGTGGAAAATAATAATCTGATGAAAATTTAATGATGTTGCTTTCTTTCTTTAATGAATCAATTAAATTATTGAAACGAATTTTATATTTTTCATTTCGTAAGTAAACATTCAATATTCCAAGTGGAATTCTTAATTCATATTTTTCTTTAGAGCAAAGTATAATTATTACGCTATCTTTATAAAAATCAATATCATTCATTAAATTTAAAGTCTTAGTAATATTAAGAATAGTATCCCAACACTCCTTATCAGAATTATAATTATTAAAGTTTCTGCTTGTCGAACAAGAAGCTAATGAAACAACAACTAAACATAATAAAATCAGTTTTTTCATAACATCACCTTTATCAAAGTAATCAGAATCAAATTTCTTGCTTTTCTAAAGCAAAATCTTAGAATTAAGACACAATGAAGTAAAATTTAGTTACTTTTTATTTTAGGAGAGTTTTCACCATATAATTTCAGAGCTCCTGCCCCCTCGTAGTTTAATATTTCGCAATTAATATAGTTCTGATATTAACAATAATATAATATCACAAAATTGCAAACATATAACTCCTAAATAAATTTAGGAGTTATTCTAATAATTAGAGTAACTCCATAATTTATTATGGAGATTTTACTAGCAGTATGAAAAATGTATGAGTTTTCCTACTAAATTAATTTTTTAATTACGTAAACTTGCGAGAGTCAGATATTAAGAAAAAAAATTTTTTAAACTTTGGTTCCAGTCATATTATCAACTTGTTGATAGTATGGCTTGCTTATAATTTAGTAAATTTCTCAAAAAGTAATTTCTTCGTTTAAATTCCACTCAGAATGACACTTTTCGTTTTGTCATCTCCCTTTAAATAAAGGTCTTCTTTTATCTGGGGGTTCAGAATGAAAAGATAAACTAATAATTAGAACTCAGCATATATCAACTTATATATGTAAAATAATCTTCATCAGAATCAATATGAATTTGAAGGACGCCAGCCCTAACAAGTTGCACTAAAATACGCTCAGCGCGTCTTTTTGATATATTTACTAAACAGGCGAAATCTTTGACTGTTGCTCTTTCGTAGTTTTCAAGATAATTAAAAAGTCGCTTTTCTCTATCACCAATACTAATCGTTATTGGTTTAGAATTAATATTCTGACCGGCAAGCACCTTCGTAAATTCACTGCTTGCAATCACGCATTTTGCCCCTACTCTAATGTATGTTATGCTTTTTGAGTTCTTGTCATCTGGGTCTGATTTTATTTTATGAGGTCTAAGATTACTTTTTTCAATATAAATTGCAATAATATCTAATTTAAATAAATGAATAATTTCAATTTTCGGTTCAATTGGAGGAACAATATAAAACTCACAAATTTTTTTTATTTCGTCAACATCGGCTTTTTCGCTTTCTACTCCAACAACAGTTCCATCGTCATCAACCCCAAGGAAAAGCCATCCCCCAATAGTGTTTGCAAAAGCAGCAATTTCTTTAGCAATCTTAACTTCAGATGAAATTTTTCGTTTGAATTCTACAGTTGAACTTTCTCCGCCGCTTATTATTTCCAATATTTCTTTGGGGTGCATATCAAAAAAAATTTGTGTTTTTACTTTATTTTTATTAAATAGTCTTTTTTTTAATGACGTATTTCTTGCAACTTAATTTAGAAAAAAATGTTTTATTTAATAAATGGTATCAAAATGAAAAAATCAATAATCTACACTGCAATACTAATTGTCTTTCTTGCTTCTAATTTGCTCTCACAGGAGTGGAACAAAATCGAAGGGCTTTCTAACTATATCAACACAATTTATCAGATTAAAAGCGACCCTGCGAAGTTTTACGTTGCTTCAAATTCGATAGAAACAGATTATTCTGCTTTAAATATTACTTTCCCAATAGTTGGAAATGGTATGTTAATTAGCAGTGACAGTGGAAATACCTTTTCAAATCTGCAACTTGACGAGTATGCTATTTATAACATTTTTGAAGTGGAAGCAACTACTGGTCTTATTCTCGCATCTGCAAGAAAGCTAAGTAACGGAGGAATTGCATATTCTTTAGATAACGGCGGAAGCTGGTTCGGTATTCCAATGATGTGCCCGGGTAGCCGGCAGATTATGAAAATTGTTCAGGATAAAAATAATCCTTCAGTCTTTTATGCTGCTGCTTTAAACACAAGTAATGGAGTAATTAAGACAGAAAATAATTTTGAGAACTGCACTGAATTAACAAATCTAAAGTTTCAGGCACACGATATCTCAATTTCGAGTTTCAATGGAAATATTTATGTTGCTGCAGATAATGGCAACATTTCTCCTTTTTCAAGTGGAGTATATCGCTCAACCGATGGTGGTGCAAACTGGACAAAAGATTCCTCTGGTTTATTTGGAAAAAGAATTAATTGCGTTTTAGCTTCTAAAGAAAAAGAAAATCTACTATATTGTGGAGCAGATTCCATTACATCAGCCGGTGATGTTTTCGGCTCTGGAATTTATAAATCAGAGGATTATGGCAAAACATGGCAGTTAGTTGCGGCAAGCAATCAAAATGTTTTTTCAATTGCTGAGCATCCTTCTGTTCCGGGCTATTATGCTGCTGCTTGCTGCAGAGCCGGAGTTTATATAAAAGGAAAAAACAGTTCAAATTGGGAAAGACATAGCAGTGGTCTTCCGACAGAATTCCCTGTTACAACTGTTACAATACCAAATTGGGAAATTGTTGACCACAGTTTCATTGTTTTCGCTGGTACTCAAGGCGATGGGCTTTATAAATCAAATAGAATTGTTACAGATGTTAAGAGCACAAACCAGATTTCAAATGCTTTGTCAATTGAAAAAGTTTATCCACAGCCATTTTCCAAACAAATCAACGTCATTTGGAACAATCCTGTCGCTCAAAATATTTCTATTGAAATCCGTAATCAATTAGGAAATATTGTTTTTTCCAATATGAATGTATTGACAACTGAAGGACAGCAACAATTCAACTGGGCACCAAATTCTATTTCAAATGGAGTATATTATTTAACAATAAGAACAAACCAGGCAAGCGTTAGTGAAAAACTAATCTTTGTTGGAGAATAAGTATTATGATAATTGAATTAAATCCGGAACAATCGGCTGAATTGAGTGAATTAATTCAAAAGTATTTGAACTTATACGGAAATGAAGCAACCCGATGGACTGTTTTTGATGTAAACGAAATGGTTGAATTAGGAAAAAAAATCATTGATTTGTTTGAAGAGAATAAAGCAAATTAAAGGTAGTTCAAATATTATCAATGGCAACTCCACGATAAAGCAAGAACTTTAATTAAATAGAGAAGTTATAAAGTTTAGAAAGATTAGCATGAATAATTCATCCGATGACTTCCCAGTCATCGGATGAATAGATTCAGTAAAAATTAGCGGAAAAAACGTAGTTTTTTACAGTATTTTCAGCAAACCATTTATTATCAATTACTACTGAAATTTTTCTTTAAATTTATGAATCATACATGTTAGAAGTTTAGATAGTTTAGATTTTTAAACTTTCGCAAAGTGTAAGAAGAAGCAACGTAGTTGCTTACTGTTTGTAGAAAAAGTATTTTGAGTTTGAAAAACTCCGTAGGAGTGTTCTGTTTGTAGTAAAGATAGGTCGCAACTACGTTGC
>CAZCLJ010000057.1:0-19544 GCA_964499465.1 uncultured Hyphomicrobiales bacterium | reverse complement strand
TGGTTTCTCCTTCCCAAGTTGCATATGGGAAGGAGGATTTGTAACTTAAAAAAAATTCTAAGCCATACTATCAACTTGTTGATCGTATGGCTTGCTTCTCATTTAGTTCATTTCCTCAAAAGTAAACGTCTTCGTTTATATTTGCCTCAGAATGACTGTGTTAAGTGATGTCATCTCCATTTAAATAAAGGTCTTTCTTTATCAGGGGTTCGGAATGACAACTTTATTTTAAACTTTACAAAAGTTAAGAAACTTTTGAAAAGTAAGAAGATTTTTTCTACTTTCGTAAAGTTTCTTGGGCTTTGCGAAAGTTTAAAATATGTCATCTCCATTTAAATATTACGAAGCAAATCTCCTAACTCTTTTATTTTCGTTATGGGGGCTGGAGTTCTGAAGTTTATGAATTTATATTCTCAAACACTACTCTACATCTTCTATTTTTTCTACCTGTTTTATGCCTCTTACAGTAAACAACTTTGTAAATAAAAGATTTAAAAAGATATTGTCTTTATTGTTTAAAGTAAAAACTCCCTCAAAAATAGAATTATTCGAGGAAATGCTGATTCTGGAAATATTTTCTGTTCCGATAGCATTTTTTATATCATTTAAAATGTTTTGTCTGTCGTCAGCAACTACTTTGTATTTAGGCAGAACATTATCAATTTTACTAATATGAATGTTGGATTGTTTGCCGTTTATTTTAAAATAGTTATAAAGTTTTACAACTGCTTTATGGCTAACAACAAAGTTTTGCCATTCTTCGCTCGGAGTGCTATGAGGCGAAGTAATTAGTTCTACATAATCATTATTCTTTAATTCGTAATTTAATCCCTTAATTTCACCATTAACTTTTGCAGCAATACAGTGAAGTGCTTTCTCATCAGAAATATTAAAAGCCAAATCAATAGGACAGGATCCATCGGGTAATCTATAAGAAGAGCCGCATTTTGTATGGACAATAATATCGTCTTCGTAGAGATTCATACGAATAGAGCCCCAGATTTTTTGAATTGCCTCATCTTCCCCTTCTAAGATTATTTCGTTCATCCAAAGGATCCATTCCTCCATATCTTCTTCTTCCAATTCAAGCGACTTATGCCCTTCTTTCAATGAAAACAATGCAGCAATTCCACCATCAGCAATTTTGTCCATCTCCTCGGTCCGAATTATTATTTCAACTAATTTTCGTTCAGTAGAAATATGAGTAGAATGTAATGCACGGTAAAAATTGATTTTGGGTCGTGCGATGTAATCTTCTAATGTATTCACGGGACCAAATATACTTGCGATTACTCCGTAAGCACGGTAGCACTCAGCAAAATCATTTGAATTGAGGACAATCACCAAAGAGTAAAAATTATCAATGTCCGATATACGTTTTCCCTGCTCAATCATACGGTAGATTTCATAGACGTGCTTATGCTCAATTGTAATTGTATGCTTAATTTCCTTTTCGTCTAATTTAGTGTCAATTTGACTGGTAAAAGACTTCATAAAATTTATAAATTCACGTCTTTTATCGGCTAATGCTTTTTTGATTGATTCATAAATATCTTTATTTGTATAATAAAGAGAAAAATCTTCAATTTGCTTTCTGATTTTTGAAAGCCCAAGACGTTGGGCAAAGGGCACATAAAAGTTCAGCGTTTCTTCTCCGATTGCTCTTTGCTTCTCTTCTGAAAAATAGTGAAGAGAGCGTAAGTTGTCGTATCGGTCTGCGAGTTTGATTAATATTACCCGAATATCTTTTACGAGTGCAGTAAATAGCTTGGTATAAGTTGCATATTTACCTTCTTTCCTTGTTCTTTCACTTCTGATTTTAGTCAAACCGTCAACGATTTGTGCTGTCTCAACTCCAAATTCTTTTTCTATATCTTTAAGTGAAATATCGCTTACATCTTCAACAATATCATGAAGCAATGCCGCAACAACAGATTGGTTATCCCCGAAAGAGATTAAATTCATTAGGAAAAGAGCAACTTTCAGAGGGTGGGTATAATACAAATCGCCAGACAATCTCTTCGTATAGCGATGTGCATCAAGAGAAAATAAATATGCTTTTCTTATTAATGCTTCATCTAAATTCTTTACTGAATGTCTGCATTGCTCAATTAAGACCTGATAATCCTGCTCTTCGTCTTGTCCATAAGGACATTGATGTTCAAAATCTAATTCATAAATTAATTCTATAGGTAATGAGTTATTTGACATTTTATTTCTTTATATTTCAAAATTCTTTTTTTAAAATTGTTTAATTGATTTTCTTAATTGCAATTTAAATTAGCTTAAAGAAAAACAATTATTTTATAATTATTATTGAAAACAATTTAATAAAATTTTTAATATAAAAGGAAATTAATTGATAATTGATAATTGATAATTGATAATTAAAAGTAATTTGTAAAAACAAAGATGTCCTACATCTCGAAGATATAGGACATCTTTAAACTCAGTGCTCCTGATGCCACTTAGTTTGCTATTTCGCATATTTTATAATAAGAAATTTAATTTGAATGTAAATATTTCCAATAGGTCATTCGTTATTCGTCATTAGTCATTAGTAGTTACAGAACTCTTGACCCCATAACGAAAATAAAGGAGTTAGGAGATTTGCCTCGTAAAGAAAATTTTCGCAGTTAGTAAATATCATTCTATTAGTTATTGGTCATTAGTCATTGGTCATTAGTTTGTAATTACTAATAACGAATGACGAATAACTAATTACCTATTGGAAATATTTACATTCAAATTTAACTTCTTATTATAAAATATGCGAAATAGCAAACTACGAGAGGTAGGGAGTTCTGAGTTATATACTAATGACTAATGACCAATAACTAATAGAACGATATTTGCTAACTGCGCAATTATTCTTTACGAGGCAATTCTCCTAACTCCTTTATTTTCATTATGGGGTCAGGAGTTCTGAAACTTGTTAACGCAACTTAGTTTTATCTTTCCGGCGTTGCTTTTATAAAAAGTGTATATCCTTCAGCAGGTTCTTTTGAAAATGGAATTTTTATGTATCCGCCGCTGAGCCAAAGCTGCAACTGGTCGGTATAATTTCCGCTAAGTGGCTGCCCAGAAACTCCACCGGGCAAACTTAAATACACTACGCTTTCGTTCATTGAGCAAATCATTTTTCCAGCACTTCCAACAGCATCATATTGATTCTTGATTTTAATATAGTTTAATGTAGAAAAATCTCCACTGAAATCTAATACTGGCGATTCAACCACATATTTGTAAAAATCCATTTGACTAAAGCTATGCCGTAGCTTCATATTATTTAATTTATTAAATTTCCAGTCATCTAACATTTTCGAGAAATTTAATTTGAGTTGCTCAACAGCATCTTTAAAACTTTTTACGATTATATGCTCTTTCATTTCAATTTTGTTCGTAATTTTATTATCGAACCAATCGGAATTCTCCTGCTCCAAAATCTCTAAAATCTTTGAATAATGCAGATTTGTAGTGTTGATAAAAGCATTATAGGAATTGCAAAGTTCATCAGCAAAAGTGTTGAAAATTAATTTTTCTAAAAACACTTTGTAAATTGTTGGAGGAATTTGGTTTGGCGATAAAATATTATCCCAGTATTTCAAATATATCAATGAATTTTTTTCTAATGTATTGAAAGTAGAGCTATACTTTTGAATGTATGGAAGAGTGTTCGATAAAATTTGCTTGCTATATGGAGAATAGCTGTCGTGAAGCATATTTTGGGCATCATTTACAGTGTAATTTTCATATCTCGAAAGTAGAGAATCACATCTGATAGCCCGCGAAGGAATATCCCAGTAATTTGTTATAAATTGAGTATATTTCCGTGAAATAGGATTATTGGCTGCTATTATGTAATTATTTTTTGGATTTGAAATTGTTAAAATATTCTGGATTTTTATTGGCTTTTGCCAGTTATAAAATTCCTGCCAGCTGGGATTAATCTTCCAAGGAACACAATTAGTTTCTCTGTTTGGCAAAAGTCCAGCTGGAATATCGCCAATATTTCCCTTTTTATCTGCAAAAACAAAATTAGTTGCCGGAACTGCCCAACTCTCTAAACCAGCTTTTATTTGATACCAACTTTTTGATTTAAGTATTTTATTATTTGCCAGAAATTCATCTGATTTATATTGACCAGTCCAGTTAAATGTAATAGTGTATTTACTTGTGACAGTTTGCTTTATCTTTTGACTATTATCATTTATTTCACTTAAATTTTGTAAATCTGAAATTACCGCCGAACGCTCTGCTAACCTAATGTAAAATACGGAATCAACTTGGTCTTTAATTTTTAATGTGTCTGGAATGAACTTAAATTTTATCTTTTTATTTTTTGAATTATAATAATAATCAGAATTTGCCGAATCTACTTTTTCGATATAAAAATCAATATCATCAAACATTGCATTTGCTATACCCCAGGAAACAAAATCATTTCTGCCATTTAAAATAATTGGTGTGCCGGGCAGCGACAATCCAACAACGTTAAATTCGCTGCTTGTTATATGAATCTGATAAAGGCGTGGTGGAAGTGATAGCGGAAGATGCAAATCGCTTACTAAAATTGCATTTTTTTTCTGATTATTCCTTACTGACCACGAAGTGCTGCCTATAACTGCATTTGTTGGATAATACTTTTCCTTTATTTTCTGAAAACTCTTATTAATTTGAGAAAATTCCTGTATTCCTTCTTTAAATAAAGAATTATACCAAGTTGCTTTTAATGATAAAATATGTTTGTCTGTCATTCTGAACGAAGTGAAGAATCTCAAACTCTGTGGTAGCAATAACTTGTGAGATTCTTCACTTCGTTCAGAATGACACTTTAATTGTATCTTTGAATGCAACTTGGTATTAGAAGCGGTTTTGATTAAAGGAGTATTTATAGAATCTTTTTTTTGAGTTGTATCGCTTTTAACACTTTGATAGACAATGCTTTGTTCATCGAAAATAAATGGTGCAGTTAAATTATAATATGAAAGTAATTGTTTTGCTTTATCCACTCCAATTGTTTCAGCGATTTCACTCATTGCCAAATCATTCCAAAATGAAGAACTTTCCTCAAAAGCAAAAAGGCGGAAAATAGCAATGCAGTCCTGTGGAATCCACTTGTTCGGCTTAAAATCCAAAACGTTAAATTCAAAGGGCAGACGTTTCTTATTTTCTTCAATAAAAAAGTTAATGCCGTTAGTGTAATATTCTAAAATATTTTTGGATTGCTCATCTAAACTGCTGTATATTTGCTTGCTAATTCTGTTAAAACCGATTAATCGATTGAATACATCAAGTTCAACGTAATCTATACCAAGCACCTCAGAAAGCGTTCCGTTTGCTTTGCGGCGGAGCGTTTCCATTTGCCATAAGCGGTCCTGTGCGTGCATAAAACCAAGCATAAAGTAAGCATCAACTTCATTTTTGCTTATTATATGCGGAATAGAATACTGATTTTTATAAACCGAAACATCGTCTTTAATAAAATCAGATTCAAAAGAAATTTCTCCGTCCGGGTGCGAAAGGAACGCAATTCTAAATAAAAAGAAAAGAACTGCAAGAACTATTAAAGCAACAGAAAGAATCCATATCAATATTTTGTATTTAAACTGCATTTTAAAGCCAATTATTTTCTTTATACCACTTCGCAGTTTCAAACATACCTTTTTCTATTGGAATTTGCTGTTTGTATCCAAAATCTTGTTTTGCTTTTTCAATAGAGCAAGTCCAGTAGTTTTGAATAAAATCAATACCTTTTTCATAATTAAAAACTGGCGGTTTGCTCGAAAGTTTTCCCAGAAGTCCGGAAATTCCAGCAACTCCAAGAACAAGGAAATGAGGTAATTTCAATTTTAAAATATGCTTGCGGCCAACTGACTGACCTATCAACGGAATTAATCTGTCCCATGTATAAAATTCTTCGGAAGCAATAAAATAAGTATTTCCTATTGCTTTTTCCGATTCTGCCGCCTGCACAAATCCAAGGACTAAATCGTTTGAATGAATCAAACTTAAATACTTGGGTTTTAATACGCCAACCATAGTACCTAAACCGCTTTTCACAGTTTGAAATATTTTTAGGATTTCAGCATCACGCGGACCATAAACCGCAGGTGGACGAACTATAGTAATTGGTAAAATATCTTTATATTGCAATACTGCTTCTTCAGCGGCTTTTTTACTTCTTCCATATTGGGTAAGTGGCTTACATTCGTCTGCTTCGGTAACCGGCTTTTCAAGTGAAACTGAAGGTCCGGCTGCAGTTTGGCTACTAACATAAAGGAAACGCTTCAAATTAGGTGCATACTGTTTTGCTGCTTCTAATAAATTAACTGTTCCGTCCCGGTTTGCTTTTAAAAACTCGTAGTAACTGCGTGCAGCTACAAGCCCTGCAACGTGATAAATATAATCAACTCCCTCAACTGCTTTCGCAAGTGATGCTTTGTCGGAAAGAGATGCTTCAATTAGCTCGTAAGGTTTCCCTTTGAGCCATTGCAAATTGCTGGTTTTTCTAATAGTGCATCTTACTGAATACCCTTTTTTGCTAAGTAAATCAGCAAGATGACTACCTATAAAACCAGTTGCTCCTGTAACTAATACTTTCATCATTATTAAAACGGAACCTCGTCGCCTTCCGGAATTTCGTTTTCGGAGCTTTCAAAATCTTTTGGATTAAAAGCAGTGTCTTCGTGGCTGTTATAAGATTTTTTATAACTGGAATAATTTGAAGAAGAACCACTTTCATCGCTTGGTTTGGAATCTAAAAGCAACATATTGCTTCCTATAATTTCAGTAATATAACGTTTAACGCCGTCTTTATCGTCCCAGGAACGGGTTCGGATTTTACCTTCAATATAGACTTTGCTACCTTTTTTTAAATAATTCTGAGCAACTTCGGCAAGACGGTCCCAAAGGACAATTCGGTGCCAATCAGTTGTTTCTGCCCATTGGTCACTTTTATCCTTATAAGATTCTGAAGTTGCAACATTAAAATTGCAGACAGTATTGCCTTGAGGGGTAGTTCTAACTTCCGGGTCTTGCCCTAAGTTACCTAATATGGTGGCTCGGTTTAAGCTTTTTGCCATTTTATCTCCGAAAATGTTTTAATAAAAAAGTAAAATTACAAAAAAATTTAATTTCAAAAGCAAATTTAATTGAAATTTTTTTTGGTGATAATTCAGTATCCTTTCCAATTGCTAAAAGAGAACAGAATAATTCTGAACATTTTTTCTTCTGTTATAGTATATTTATTGGAAAGCAAAAAAATATTACTATAGGTCTGAAGTTCGTTTATTACTTTATTTCAAATCTTACTTTTACTTCATATTTTAATTTGATTTGTTTTAATTCTTCGTTTTCGACCTCATAACTCCCGGAACCCGGCATAACTCTATTACTTAATTCATTTTGAGGTTTCCAGTAATAATTATTATTTTCATCTAATTCAATAATTGATATAACTTTACCAATGTTTTCACCAACGCTTTGGAGTAAATAAGTAGCTTTTTCTTTTGCTGCTTTCATTGCTTCAATTTTAACTTGCTTTCTGAATTCAGTTATATTTTTGTTTTTCAATTCAGAAATTCGCATAAAACTTAAGCCCTTAGTTTTAACTTTACGATTTATTTCGTTTATCAAATTAAAATCAGTAATAATAATTTCAACTGCTTTTCCCTTTCTGAAATCCTTTCCTTCACGAGTCCAAGAAGTGCCAGCATCTTTAAGTATCATTTGTTCTTTTGTAATGCCAATACTAGCTAATTCGCTCATAAGATTTTTTTCAATTTCCTCTAATGGGATTTTAGTAACATAGTCTTTATATTCTTTGCCTTTTTCAAATTCTTCTTTCCAATATTCAGTAATGCCGATTTGGAAGCGGATTTCGTCTGGTTCGACTTCCATTTCGGCGCTGCCAGTAACTTCGATAAATCGCAAATCATCAATGCCGGCGTTTTGAGCAAATACGCTTATTGCAAATAAAAGCAATATCAGGGTTAGATTGTGTGTTTTCTTAGTGGTTAAAATTTTGAGGTTATATTATAATTGAAGAAAAATCAAACATTAAATGGTAAAGTTCAAGTTTAGTGTTTTTATAATCACTATGCTCTGAATAAAAAGTAATGTCTGGATATTCAAATTTTTCATATTTATCAAATTTAGTCAATTTTTCACTATCTTCAAGTAATTGATTTATTGAATAAATCATTTCGTTTATATTCAATTTTTTAATAATAAAACCAATCATTCCATTAATACCGAAAAAAGATGGATAGTCTTCTCTAATTTTAAACCTTTCTATTCCTTCTTTTGCATATTCATAATTTAAAGAACCTTTTCCATTATTTGTATTTTCAAGGCGCTTGCATTCAATTATAAAATAAGCATCTGTATTCTCACTAAATTTAAAGATGTTATAAACTTGAATATCATTCCTCCCTGATTCTTTATATTCATTATCAACAAAAGGATTTTCAATATGAAAGATATAATCTAATAGTCCTAAATTTTCTCTTACTGAATTATTATTTAGATAATCTTTATATAAGTGATTCCGAATTAAATTTTCATGATTTTCGAGTGGTTTATTATCTTCAAGCATCAAATAATAACATTTACATAATTGAGATAAAATAAATAAAAATTCAGAAGTAGCTATTCTTTTTCTATTTTTAAACACACGTGCTGAGTTGCTCACTGATTAAACTCCTCTCTTGCGCTTTCCATAATCTCATTGATAAATTCGCTTAAATCCAAATATGCAATTGCTTTATGCCAATTCTTATATTCATTTGGTTTGATAACATAGAAAGCATCTTCTTCAAAACCTTTTATATCTTTTTGAATAAATAAATCTTGACTATTCTTTGTTATGGATATTCTTAAAAGTTTATCTAAAATTTCCTTATCGCTATCTTTTTTATTCCATATTATCTGATTAGGAATGCTTGAGGGAATAGCAATTACTTTGAAATATAAGCAAATTATATAATCAGTATAAAACACTTCAATTTCAAAAAATGAACCATCAAATTTTAAAATATTATTAAAATGTGAAATAAAAATTTGTGCATATTCTTTCAAATAGTTTTTATCTTTTTCTTTTTCAAAATCAAGAGCATAAAATACCTTGTCGAATTTCTTTTTAATTAAAGGAATAGAAATATTAATTGCATAATCAATTAAAGTTCTTTCTTGTTCGCTAATTTGATATAATTTAAAGATTTCCTCATCAATTTCACTTAGTAGTTGGTTATACTCTATTTCAAATTCATCAAACTTATCTGACATTGAATTTTCTTTAGCTTCATATTTTTGTTTGGCTTTTTGCTCTATTTGGGTAACCAAACTTACAAGTTTTTCAGAACTTCGATATGGAAAGTTTAGTTTTTCTTCATCATGAGATTGTTCTCTTTCAATACCTATTGATGAACTATTTGATATAAAAAAGTAAGTAAGTAATGTTGAATTAAATAATCCACATAGATTTTTTAACTCTGAAATATTGTTATGCTTTGATTTTATAGCAGTAATTGAACTTGTAAAAACACTATCCTGATAAATAAGGGCTGATATACTATAAAATTTATTATCAGTACTTTCTTTGATTAGAACTGAAGGAGAATCAAATATTTCAGTATTTTTAGGCAAATATCCTACTGATTCTTTTGTCCAATTTTTTAAATTTGACCTAATGTAAAAGTGTTTTAAATCTTTTTGTTTAGTGTCTATAAATCTTTTACCAATTAAAGAAGAAGAATCAAATTTTTTATTACCGTCAGTATATTTTAAACCTTGTCCTACTGTTAATTCATGTTTTTCATCAATTAATTTTTGAATAGAATCAATTTTATTTAACCTTTTAATAAAATAAAAATCAATAATATTCCCATATACTAATACTTTCCACACCCAGTCAAATTCCATAAAATAGTTTTGAAAAAGCTGTTTTTGGTCGAATTTTTCAATAATGAAGATTTTTATATATTCAAAGATTTTATTCGGTTTTAATGAAACGTGAGTAACAACATTTTTTTTATTATCTTCGATATCTGGTGAATAAGAATAATATATTATTGACGCAGGACAAGTAGATGGGTCATTTGATTTGCTAAAAATCTCGTGTCGCACAGAAGATAATTCAAATACTTTTCTTATTTTAAAATTTTCTAATAAATATTTTCGAAATTTAACTGCTTTTACATTGTAGAAAACTTTGCTTGTAATGATGAAAGCACATTCTTTGAATTTAAAATCACTAACTCGAATTAAAAATACTTGAGCAATTTCTTTATCACTAACTTTAATTTCTTTCCTTTCTTTCTTTTCTCTCTCTTTCCAATATTTCTCATATAGCTCAACACTTTTTTCAACTTTTCCCCAAGGTGGGTTCCCAATTATAAACTCAAAATTATAATCGTTTAATATTTTATTATATTCTGCTTCTAATTCAAAAAAGTCATTCTCAAAGAAGTTCTTATTTAATAAGGGTGGAAATTGATAATTAGCAATATCTGGTGGTTCTAAATAGTCCAATAATGTTATATACAAAGAAAAGATTGCAACATTTAAAGCATTTTCATCAATATCAATACCAAATATATTATCAGTTAAAAGAGTATTTAGTGCTAATTTATACTTATTTAAATCTTTATTAAAATTTGGAGTATTTTTTTGATATTGTTTAATTATTTTTCTTAAAGTTTCAACCAGAAAGATACCAGAACCACAAGCAGGGTCTAATACTTTGCAATTATATTCGTTTGGATGCAGTTCGAAATATTTGCTGACAGTTTCGTGTAAGATATTGTTTACAAGAAACAGAGGAGTATAATATGCACCAGATTTTTCTTGTTCATTTTCACCTATAAAAAATTCATAAATATGGCTTACTAATTCAATTGGAATTATCGAAAAATCATAAATATCAAAAAAAGATACTTGACCAGTAGAAATGTCTTCCCCCTTCAACATTCTATTTATAAGCTCTAAATGGCTCTCATTAACACTGAATAATTCTTGATTTGTAATCGGAAAAAGGTTGCCGTTAAACTTTACTTTTATATCATTGAATAATTTATATGTTTTATCTTTAGATTGTAATATGTTACAAAGTTTTTCATTTGTAAGCAGTCCATTTTGTTCGCCATTGATGCTAATTATTACTTTTCTATCAATAAGATAACGGATAAAAATCACTCTCCCTATTAAACTATTTGTAATCTCTTTCTTTAAACTTAGATTTTCAATTAAAACGTTTCTTACTGCTTTTATGTTTTCAAGTAATCTTTCGTCAACACTTTTTTTATTAAAAATATCTTTATTAAATTTTTCAAATACTTTTCCAGAAACAATGTTATAATAAGAAAAATCAGTTTTCCAATTCTCGTTCGGAATATTTTCAGATTTATTCCAATCTTTAATAAATGAAAATCCATTGTAAATATTAATTTCTTTTTCTTTAATTATAAAAATAATAGGTGAATGATTGAAATTCCAGCAATGCTTAAAAATCAAGTTTTCATTATTTGGATTGTTAAAAAACAGAATAATTGGTTCATTACCTAAAAGGAAAAAGGCATCTGGTTTAATCTTATCTTCTAAAACTTTTTCAACTCTTTCAGGTAATATTCCTTTCCAGTTGTGTTCATTTAAGATATACAATCCATTTTCATTGTTAATATTTAATATTTCAAAAGTTTCCTTCATAATTGCAAAAATAACAATAATTATCAAATGAAATTAATATAAATGATTAAAGGAATAATAATAATCTATCAAAATAAATTGAGAACTCCAGACCTTTCGTAGCAATTTATTTTGCAGTCTTGTCATTCTGAACCCCAAGATAGAGCAAATGCTTTATTTAAATGGAGATGACATCAATTTACACTGTCATTCTGAACGAAGCGAAGAATCTCACAAGTCATTGATACCACGAGGTTTGAGATTCTTCACTTCGTTCAGAATGACAGACAAACGTAAAGATGTCATTGGTAACGCAGTGAAGAATCTCAAACCTTTTGGTAGCAATGAATTGTGAGATTTAGAACTCAACTGAAATCCTACCTCGAAATTAAGAATCTTCTTATTTCTTTCATTGTATTCGATGAAAGTTCGCAATAATAGAAGCCGGGAACGAGTTCAGAGCAGGGATATTCAAAGATGTGTTCTCCCTTGCTATTTTTATCGCTGTAAATATCTTTGATTTTCTCCCCAAATACATTGAAAATGGAAATTCGGATATATGCTTCTTCGTTTAGTTCGTATTCTATTTTAATTATATCGAAACCCGGATTTGGATAAATTTCCTTAAAAGCAACGATTGGCTTTGTAATAGGAACAACTTTCAAATCTAATCCGCAAACTGAATCAAGCGAAAATAATCCGTTAACTTTTTCTATATTCAGCACGTTAATGCAAATACCATCGCCAACTTTGGGATTTACAAAAGCAATCGGAGTCGAAATGTTTTCTCCCAAATACGTATAGAACTTTAATATAATTAGCGTATCGCGAGGCAAAAAATAAGTAGTATAGGGAACAGAAACAGATATATGCAGGCGCCCTTCGTCTGCTATCTGATTGATAGAGATTTGGTCGGCAACTTCAGAAGCAGTAGAAAAAATCTGGTATGAGTGATAGCTCAAAAGAGTTTTATCAAAATTTAAAGTATCAGTGAAGTTTCTGCCGTAACGTAAGTTTTTGTTATTTATAACAATTGGAAACGAAATCGGAGTTCCCGGTCTTGCTTTTATTGTTGTTGGAATAGAAAGCCGGGCTGCAACAAGTGGCACTCCCGTTGCTTGCAAAGGCAAAACCAATCTGTCGCCTGGCCTGTTTGCATTTGTTGTTATTATCAAGTCCGAGTGTTCTTCTCCAATAGAATTTGATGAGAAATTAAGCTTTATATATTCAGTTTTGTTTGGACTTATAACACTTGGGGATTCGATTATGCTGAATTTGGAAGCAGGAGGAGGCGGACTTAGAGCTACATTGAAAACCTTCAAATCTTCATTTCCAAAATTTGTAACAGGAATGAGAGTATCACGGGAGTTGGTACATTCCGGACTTAATACAATATTGCCAAAATCGATTGTATCACTAAAAGTGCTAATTCTTGGTTCTGTAGCAGTTCCTTTCAAATAAAAAGTAAAATACTTTGCTTTGTATGGAACGCCAAGAATTTTTCTTAGACCGACATTACTTTCAATAGTGTATTTTGCTATATAATTTCCTAATTCTGTCGGGTTGAACCTGATTTTTATTGTATCGAATTTATTCTGTTCAAGATGAGCATTATTTTGTAAAAATGGTTTTGTTAAGTTGAATGCAACATCTTGAGTAGGTTGCAAAATGCTTTCAATTTTTTGATTTAAAACTCCGTAAGGGAGATTTCCTAGATTTTCAATAACAACCAATAGCTCTTTTGAAGTGCCGAAACGCTGGTTCCCAAAAATTAACGTATCTCCGCTAAACTCATCGCTTTGAAAGTCGTTAATTTTTAAATTGTGCTCAACTCCAATCGCTTTAATCACTACAAAACAGGAATCTTCTACATAAGGGTTTAGAATCTTAGATTGATAGAAGCATTGCAACCTGCAGCTATCTCCAGTTAAATCTGTTGGATAATAATTAACAAACCAAATAAAATTTCTTTTGGGTAGCATTTCTAATGGTATATTCGGCATTTTCACAGAAAATTCCGGCTCGTTAGCAACCGGGCTTAACATCGAAAAATCAACAGAATTAACATCAATATCAATACTTGACAGGTTAAGCATATTCCATGGGATTTTTACAGTATCAGCCGGATTTTTATAAACAGAATCTATTTCAATTAATTCTTCATTTCCATCAACAAATTTTGTGGTTTTACGTGCAATCATCAAAAAAGTGCGTGTATAAACAATATCGCTTTCTTTAATAGTATCCGGAGCAGTTTCAGGATTAAATACACCAATTTTTAATATTGCATGCTTTTTTCCGGGAGGATAAGCTGTAAGCACTGTGCTTGCTTTATACTTAATTTCAATAACTTCCTCTGAACTTATACCAATATTGATTGGAAAACTCTTTTTTGTTTCAAATTCTTCAAACTCTTTTAAGTAGTTTTTATAAATACCTATAACGAATGAAGGGTCATAACTGACGACTCTCAAAGGAGTTGTTCCGGTATTTTTTATTGTAAATGAGCAAACGATAGAATCGCCAATTAAGCATTTGCCAAAATCTACGGTATCCGATTCTGTTAAATTGCTATAAATTATGCAGGAAGGTTGAGATAATAAATTAAATTCTCCTTTTAAAAAAAAGAATAAGAATAAAGCTGTTACTATGAATAATTTGTTTTGCATTGTATATTTATATCGTAATTATTTTCGATATTCACACTTCACTGCAAAACTAATGAAAATATGAATAAAATAAAAAGGTTCTTTTGTTTTTATTAACTTATCTTGCGCATTTTCCGCTTGAGAGTGGCAGGTGTGATACTCACTCTTATAGCCATATCATCAACTTGTTAATCGTATGGCTTTAAAGAAGAATTTTTAAGATTATATCACCGCTAAGTGATTGTTAAGAAATAAGTCATACGATCAACAAGTTGATAGTATAACAAAATTTATGTTTAAATTTCTTTTAATTTTTATACAATTGGTTTAATCACATACCTTATAGTTTTTTCATTTAGATTTTTATACTACCTGCCATACTATCAACTTGTTGATCGTATGGCTTATTTCTTAACAAACCCTCCCCTCTCAATAGTAAAATGCTTAATGTGTAATTTTAAAAAAAATATGTATTTTTGTAAAGATAAAATTATGTTAAATAAAATGTCTATAAAAATATTTTTCCAGAAATTTGATAGTACAAATAATTACTTAAAAAACAGGCAATAAAATGGAGCATTTAAATCATAGTTCATCAGAAGAAATTTCTCACCTTGTCAGTTTCAATCTTGGAGATGAAGAATTTGCAATTGATATTACAAAGGTTCAGGAAATTATTAAAATGATTGAGCATACTCAGGTCCCGAATACATTCAATTACGTTGAAGGAGTAATTAATTTAAGAGGAAAGGTAATCCCAATCGTTAACCTGAGAATTCGTCTCGGAATTGAACCTAAAGAATTTGATAAAAATACGAGAATAATTGTTGTTCAGGTCGATTCTAAATCTGTTGGATTTATTGTTGATAGTGTTAATGAAGTGTTGCGGCTTAAAGTTGACTCAATTGAGCAAGCACCAAAGCTTGTTTCTTCAATAGAAGATGAATATATAGCAGGAATAGGGAAAAACAATGATGACCTTTTAATAATATTAGATTTGTCAAAAATTTCAGCTCACATTAATAAGGAAAAAATATGATACAAAGATATACAAGCAAAGACATCGCTCCAATTTGGTCTGATGAAAACAAATATGATATATGGCTCAAAATTGAGCTATTTGCCTGCGAAGCCCAAAACAAACTCGGTTTGATTCCATCTGAAGCATTAGAAACAATCCAAAAAAAAGCAAATTTTAACGTTTCACGTATTTTAGAAATTGAAGAAACTGTCAAGCACGATGTTATTGCATTTTTAACCAATCTTGAAGAATATATTGGCGAACCAGCCAGATTTATTCATTATGGAATGACTTCCAGCGATGTCCTTGATACTTGCTTTGCTTATCAATGCAAGCAAGCCGGAGAAATTATTTTAATTAAATTAGAAAAATTTAAAGATGTTTTAGCCAAAAGAGCAATTGAGTTTAAACATACTGTCTGCATTGGAAGAACTCACGGCATTCATGCAGAACCAACTACTTTTGGGCTAAAGCTTGGACTATGGTTTGAGGAATGTAAACGCAATATAGCTAGAATGAGAGCAGCAATTAAGCAGGTTTCTGTTGGAAAAATCAACGGTGCTGTCGGTACTTTCGAGCATATATCACCTTATGTAGAAGAATATGTCTGTGAAAAAATGGGATTAAAATCAGCTGGTATTACTACTCAGGTTATTCAACGCGACCGTTTTGCAGAATTTCTTTCTACTATTGCGATTATTGGAAGTTTATTAGAAAAAATTGCTACAGAAATAAGGCATTTGCAAAAAACTGAGGTTTTGGAAGCAGAAGAATATTTTTCCAAAGGTCAAAAAGGTAGTTCTGCTATGCCCCATAAAAAGAATCCGATTGTTTCAGAGCAGATTTGCGGTTTAGCCCGCTTGATACGCACAAATGCACTCGCTGCTATGGAAAACAATGCTCTTTGGCACGAAAGAGATATTTCACACAGCAGTGTTGAAAGAATTATTTTTCCTGATTCTACAATTTTAATTGATTATTTGCTTAATAAATCTATTTCTCTTGTTGATAATTTGTTTGTTCATCCTGAAAATATGAAAAAGAATTTAGATTTAACGAAGGGTTTGATTTACTCCCAAAAATTATTATTAAAACTTGCAGAAAAAGGCGTTCCACGTCAGGAAGCATACTACATTGTTCAGGATTCCGCTATGGTTACATGGAAAGAAGGTAAGCATTTCTTTACTGCTCTTCTTGAAAATCAAAAATTAATGAATATTTTGAATAAAGAAGAAATTGAATCGCTTTTCAAACACGATGAAATATTTAAGAAAGTCGATTTTATTTTCGATAGAGCAGGAATAATTGACAATTGACAATTGATAATTGATAATTGATAATTGATAATTGACAATTGATAATTATTCTTTATCATTCAGAATCCCCCGACATAGGAAGACCTTTATTTAAATGGAGATGACATCTTTGTTCTTACTTAAACTTTACGAAAGGTTAAGAAACTTTCGCAAAGTAAGAAGATTATTACTTTTGTAAAGTTTCTTAACTTTGCAAAAGTTAAAAACAATTAATAATTGTTAATTATTAATTGTTAATGGTCATTAGTCATTGGTATTATTCTTTTACGAATGACGAATAACGAATGACAAATTCCCAATTTTTCCGTTTATGGTTTATGGTTTATGGTTTAAGGTCATTGGTATTATTCTTTTACGAATAACTAATGACGAATAACTTAATTTCCGAAAACCATAAACCATTAACCATTAACCGACCACCGACTACCGACCACCAACTACACCTCAACCCACACAGACTCACTGGGAACAGCGTACTGCGTCAAATTTTTTGTATTGACGCGGAAATAATTACGCTTGCCACTTTCTGCATTTATTACAAAATATGCTTCTGCGGTTTTGCCTTGAAGGGAATAATCCCCTGCGGGCTGTCCGTTTTCCACTACTGAACGGTAAACGCTGTATTCTGTTGCTGTGGGAACTGCTGTCCATGTTAAATTGTATTTACCCGGCTCAATTTCTGTATCACTTATTTGCAGATTGGAAGCGGGAGGTAGAACAGCAAAATACCACTGCTCATGGTCTTCGGTTGCTGGACCGAAGCCATTCATATTGCGAGCCCTAACGCGGTAAAATCCCTGCCCGTCAGGTGGAATATAATTGAAACTCGTTTCGCTACCGGCATAAATCTCCGTATAGCCCTCGCCTTCTTTCTTTTCCAACTGATAACTTGTGGCGTGATTTACCACATCCCACCAGAAAGTTTTACCGATAAAATCATATCTAAAGTTTGCTGGGACAGACAAGCCGCCTGCTATCTTTTTATAAATAATATAGTCGTTGTAGCGGGCTGAATCGGTTCTTTCGTATAAAATTTTTCCAAAATTGCAATAAGTTGAAACCAAGGAATGTAACTGGTTGCCCATTTCAGTTCTTTCTTTTGTTTTAATATCCCTTCGCATAATTGCGTCCTTTTGTGCTGCTATTGCGGTTTCAAAGGAATCGCATAAATCATTGAAATCGTCTAAAATAAGCTGCGTCAAACCGTAACCGGTGAGGTCGCTGAGATAGCTTGTCATTGCGAGATTAACACCCCTTGCAGCTGAAAGCAAGGTCCTGTCAGTAAAACGAGTCATTCCTTCGATTCCAAGACGTTTATACTGCCCAGAGCCAACGCCCCATTTTGCCTCAACCCTTGCAGCAAGCTGACGAATCGCTTCTTGAATTTCTTCGATTTTTGCATTTTTTTCATCGGTGGCAATCATCATTGTTCCCACCAAATAATCATCGCTTGGAAAAACCTCGTAATCGTCCCTGAGCTTTTTTAATTCGGAAATTTTTGCTGTGGTAACGCCAAAAGGGGTTAAATCCGCTATGTCTCTGGTTAATGTATTTGCCAAAATTGAAGCAAACATACATAAATCAGCTTTCGTCATATTGAAACTTCTTTTCATTTCATCTTCTGCCATAATTATAAACTCCATAAATTATGAAAAAAACATTAATTATATAAAAGAAATTAATTTTTTTTAGAAAGAATTTAAAAAAATTTTATACAAAAATTATGATTATTATTATAAAAATGAAAAAACTTTATTAAAATCAAATCATAATAATTGCAAAATAACAAAATTATATTATAAAGTAAAAAATAATTTATATCTTTTTATAGAATTATAAATAATTATAAAAATAATTATCAACAAATCATTTTGATAATATTTTGTATTCTCTTGATAACGCTTTGAATAGTTTTGATAATATTTTGTATTCTCTTGATAATGCTTTGAATAGTTTTGATAATATTTTGTATTCTCTTGATAACGGTTTGAATAGTTTTGATAACGTTTTGTATTCTCTTGATAATGCTTTGAATAGTTTTGATAATATTTTGTATTCTCTTGATAATGCTTTGAATAGTTTTGATAACGTTTTGTATTCTCTTGATAATGTTTCGAATAGTTTTGATAACGTTTTGTATTCTCTTGATAATGTTTCGAATAGTTTTGATAAGGATATTTCGTACTATTTCTTAATGAATTGCATTTTGGAATGAAAATATTTTCTTTTATCCCGACAGGGATTATATTATTTGTTTGTCTTTGAACTGTGATTTTTGTGATTTGTATGATTAAGATGATTAAGAAAGAAAATCATCTTAATCGCTTAGATGTGCCACACCTCGAAGGTGTGGCACATCTTTCTTTTATATTATGTATTTGCAAAATTCAATCCCTTGCGAGATAATACTGGAAACGGAAAACATTTCTACAATAATTCAATCCCTGCGAGATATTTTGGATTTATCTTTGAACTGTGATTTTTATGATTTATTTGATGAAGATGTTAACCGCATAGATGTGCCACACTTTGAAAGTGTGACACATCTTTTCTTCTATCCCGCAGGGATTTTATTATTGTAGAAAAATCAAACAACGTAACTAATGTGTTTGTCTTTGAACTGTGATTTTTGTGATTTGTATGATTAAGATGATTAAGAAAGAAAATCATCTTAATCGCTTAGATGTGCCACACCTCGAAGGTGTGGCACATCTTTCTTTTATATTATGTATTTGCAAAATTCAATCCCTTGCGAGATAATACTGGAAACGGAAAACATTTACTACAATAATTCAATCCCTGGCGGGATATTTTTTTCTCCCTAGTGTTGTAATTCGTTAAAAGACTTATTATATTGTGTCATTTCGAAACGAA
>CAZCLJ010000056.1:0-19749 GCA_964499465.1 uncultured Hyphomicrobiales bacterium | reverse complement strand
GGTTCAGACAAAGACCACGCTTACATATTTATTTTATTTCACTATATTTAAATAGTTTTCCTTTCAAATTTTATTTTCAATATTTTAAATTAATTATTTAATTCAAAGCAAATTTATTTTTGTCTTTATAGATATTTCATATTTAAGAAAATATGGAATATTTTTCAAATAAACTTTTTTTGTTTTGAACTATGATTTTCTTAACTCATCAGATGACTTCCCAGTCATCTGATGAGTGTGCTTTCAGACAGCAGTAAGGCCACGCTTACATATTTATTTTATGCAGTTTCTAACTGCTTTTCTTTTTCTTTCCTATCTTTAAAAAAATGATACAATTCACTTTCTTTTATTAGTTTATCATGCAATTTTATTAAACCTTCAAAGGTTTCGCCTGCTTCTTTCCACAATTGCTCTTGGATTTTTAACTTCATTTCTACACAATCAAAATCTTTTTTCATTATTATAACACCTCCCTTGGATTTCTTATTTCAATTATTGAATACCCATTCATTAAATTCACTGAATTATAAATTTGAATACGCCTTAGATTAACTATATGCTTGAAGTTCCAGCTAACCAACACATCGGCTTTGGCTATAGTAGCAGATGCAATATGTAAAGCATCATCACCATGCTTTTTACTGATTGCATTATTCTTTATATAGCTATGAGATAATTCCTCTATTTCTTTAGTCTTATGAATAACCTCAATGTATTTATCCGGAATTTCTTTTATCTTGTTCTTAATAAAATCAAAAGCTTTTGAAAGTTCACCAATTGTTATATCTGAAATAACAGCAATCTTTTTACCTTCAATAAACTCTTGGAAAAGCGAATTCGACCACTCTGCAAATTCCTTATCGAAGCAGCCACCAATAACTGAAGTATCAATATATATTCTTAGTTTGTGCATTTTAAACCACTATTCTTTAAATAGTTTTTCCTTTCATTTTTTTGTTTTTTCAATTTTTCAAATTAATTATTTTTTTATTACAAAGCAAATTTATTTTTGTCTTGAACCTTGATTGTAAGGATTATAGGATTACTTGATTAAGAAAGAAATATTCAAGTAATCTTTAAATCAAGCAAATCAAGGTTCAGACAAAGACCACGCTTACATATTTATTTTATTTCACTATATTTAAATAGCTTTTCCTTTCAAATATTTTGTTTTTCAACTTTTCAAATTAATTATTTTTATTTAACCTGGATAATTCATCCGATGACTTCCCAGTCATCGGATGAATAGACTCAGTAACGATTTTAGAATTTAATAAAAATTAGAGAAAAAACTTAGTTTTTTTACTGAATTTTAAGCAAAACCTTTATAATCAATAATTACTGAATATTTTTTTAAATTTATGAATAATATAGGTTAAATCAAATTTATTTTTTTTATTTTTTATTTCTTTTTTTAGATGGACTCTATACTTTGAATGTGGAGTCCATCTTTTTAATTTCCTCTCCTTACCAAGTTCAACTTGGGAATAAACTCTCCTTCCAAAATACAATTTTGGAAGGAGAGAAAGTTTAGCTGCTAATAACGATTTGTGAGATTTCTCACTTTGTTTAGAAATGACAAAGAAAAATTATCAATTATAAGTTAGGCATAGTATTTGCAATAAGATATTGTTTGTGATTAATTTATTATTCACATATTGGTAATTCTAATATATAAGTATTATAAATGAATAGATACTACAAACAAGCAACAATTATACTAACTATATTGTTTCTAAATAGTTATAATTGCTTTTCTATTAATATTTATCCATTTTCACTAAAAATATTAGATAAACAGAACATCGGCAGACAGCATATTTCTTTTCAGGAGAATGGACATTTAAACTATATGATTAAACAGCCAAGCGCTGAAGCTCCGGAGCAAATTTATTCATGGTATGGACTTAATAAAGATTATTCAGCATCTACTATATTACCGGAAGGATTGTCTATTTCCTCAGCAGTTTCCGATTCTTTACTTTATATTTTAAAGAGCCAAACCGATGGTATTTTTTGTTATGTTTTAAGTCCGAATTTAAAAGTTGTCTCAAAATTAATTATTGAATATGAAGGCATCTTCAGTTTTAATTCAAAAATCAAATGGGAAAAAGATACTCTGACGCATACTCTTTACTTACTTTTCGACAAAACTTTATACCACATATATAAGAAAGATACTTTAACCGCTGAAATCCTTGCTAAAAATGTTGTTGACTTTAAAAAACTATATAACGATTATAAATATACTTACTTAACCGGCAATGATTTTGGAGTAGATTTAATTTTAATTGAAAAAGATAATAAAGAAAAGTTTTTAGCCCGAGTTCTTTATTCCGGGGAAGTTGTTTTAAGAAAAGTTGCAAATCTGTTCGTTGTAATGACTTCAACAGGCAACGAATCTTTAAGCGTTATTGAAATTATTGATAAAGATAAAGGGATTATTTCTGTTTCTGATATACCTTCAAGACCTGAATTTATCCAAATTAATGAGGAAAATGCAGCACTAAAAATTTATTTCTTAAACAAAGTTGAAGAAGAGTATTACATAAATATATTAAATTTAAAAGATTTGAACTATAAGGAAAAATGGCAGCAAATAAGCATTCCTAAAGATTTAATTGAACCAATTTGTATAAAATATTTAAAAAACAGAATTTTTGCTTTTTTTAGAAATGGAATAATCAGTATAAATGAAAACGGCAATATTGAATCTGTCGACTATATAGCCCTTGGGGAAATCCTTGCTAAAAATTTTGATATTTATTTTTACCAAGATTATATTTTAATCAACTCCGATATTGGTTCAATCTTTTTAGAGGAACAAAGCAATAGCTTTTGGCTATTAAATATGTTTTACGAACGACTCGGAAAAATACTAATACCTCTTATTCTAATTGTTCTTATTTTAATCATTTATCAACTGTATAAGCATCAGAAGCGGCTTTTAAATGCAATCCTGAATTTACCTACTACCGGATTATGCTTAGTTATTGATAAGCAAAACAGATTGGTCAATGCAAATCAAATTGGGAAAAAAATTCTTGGAATAAATGATAACATTCCACTAAAAAAATCTACTGATTTTTACTGTTCAGATGAGCTTTTAGAACCACTAAAAGACTTATGCAGAAAAGTAAATATTTATCGTAATTCCTTTAATCAGCGTATTAGCTTATTTCAAAATGATGAACCGAAGGAATGGTATTGCAATATAAATTCAATAAAAAATTTCTGGGGAAGGTATCGCGGCTTCGTTTTGACCGGTATTGATATAACAGAAGAATTGGAAAGAAAGCGGCTCAATAACTGGGCACAATTTGCTCACGATTTACAGACCAATTTATCTATTCTGAGAATAAATTCTGAAATGCTTGAATTAAGCAATACCGATGAAAATATTGAACGAAGAAAGAAAATTATTAATCAAATACATATTATTACAAATAAAATCAGAGACATAGTGCTTGTCGGCAGAAGCGATAAATTAGATGTTCAAAGGGTTTTAACAAGTGATATTATCGAAGAGCTTAAGAAAGAATTTGATTTAACGATTTATCCTAATATTGAATTTAATTATGAAATTAATAATTACTTTTTGGAATGTGATACTAGAAAACTTGTCCGTGCTTTAAGAAATGCAGTTGAAAATAGTATTAGAGCATTAAAAAATATTGACAGAAAGGGAATTATTAAATTTAAGGTATGGGAAGACGGACGACTTGCTCATTTTGCTGTTGCTGATAATGGCGAAGGGATGAGCGAAGATTCACAAAAGAAAATCTTAAAGCCATATTTTACTACTCATAAAAAGCAAGGTGGCTCTGGTATCGGCACTATGATTATGCAAAGGGTTATGGAGATGCACGGTGGTCGTTTTGCAATTTCTTCAGAACTAAACAAAGGAACTGAAGTTGTTTTCACTATTCCCTTAAAACAATAAAAAAGTTTCATTGCAGAACAACAGTCCTTTCGTAATACTTTTCTTGCTGTTGTTAATTATTAATTTTCTGTGTTATTCGAACCGCAAAATAAAGTAATACCAAGTTACTTTTAATAATAAAATATGTTTATTTGTCATTCCGAAACGAAGTGAGGAATCTCAAAGTCTTTTGTAGTAAGGAGTTGTGAGATTTTTCACTTCGTTTAGAAATGACACTTTAATTATATTTTTGAAAGCAACTTGATATTACTTATATGCAAGTCATACGATAAACTTGTTGATCGTATGGCTTGTTTCTTATTTAGTTCATGTTCTTAAAAGTAAACGTCTTCGTTTATATTCGCCTCAGAATGACAGTGTAAATTGATGTCATCTCCATTTAAATAAAGGTCTTCCTTTATCTGGGGATTCGAAATGACATAGCTTCTTTTAAGTATAAAACTTTTCGAAAGTATTTAGGTAGATGTCCTACATCTCGGAGATGTAGGACATCTCGGAGCTTTTATCTCAAACTCTGTTTTAGCAGATTCCTCGCTGCGCTCTGATTAACATAGCTTCTTTAAGTATAAAACTTCTATTTTACAATCACCAGACTCCTCGTTTCAGTGTAAGGTCCCGAAATCATTTTGCAAAAATATGTTCCATTGTTTAAGATTTCAACTGGAATGTTTACACTATATTTTCCCGGTTTTAAAGTTTCTGCAACTGGTCTCGCTACAATTTGCCCCTTTGAATCGAAAATAGAAATCTCAGTCCAGCCCTCAAGAGCTACTGAAAATTCAAAATTTGTCTCTGTTGAAGTTACTGGATTGGGATTTATAGGTGCAAAATCATACACTCCACCGGTATATGCGATTTTTCGCATATCAAAAATACAAATTTGTTCTAACTGAATTGAATTAGAAATATTATTAATAACTACACAGGCAGAACCAATAGCTGTTATTGTTTGCTTTATTACTGAAAAAGTTGATGTATCGCTTTGGGTCGGAAGAAATGTATCAAAAGCTAAATGGAATAAATCACCAGCACCATTAAGAAAATCTGTTGATGTCTTTGCCTGCAAATCAAATTTAATTTCACCTTTTGTATCGTCAATTATTAGATTGTTTAAATTAAAAGTAGATGAGATTAAACTGCCAAGCTTGATTTCTTCACTTATTACCTTTAAAAATCCATTAGAATAATTAACAACTACAGAAAGTTCCTGTATTTTTGCAAGTGTTATATCATCTCCTCCATCTAATCTAACAATTGCTTCAACTTTTTGACATATCCTTGGATTTTTTGAATCAGCTGGAATAAATACTGAAGTGTTGCGGGTGAATTGCTCGGCAGTTCCTGTAATTGCTGGATTTGCAGTGATTTCCGGCATTTCTAATGTTGAGTTTTTTACAATTAAATCAGCAGTATGCTCGCCCTTTGTAAATGGTTCGTATTTTATAACAATGAGTTTCGATTCTCCTTCTGCTAAAGTAAAACCATTAGCATCATCTGGAGTGTTAAATGAAAAATAATTGTCTATTTGGCTTAGCTCTAATGCCGTAACTTGAATGCTTCCATTTCCGGTATTTGTAACATAGCAGTCAATTAATTCAATATCATCAACGCAAGTAATCGCATTTCCACCAGTAGCAGTCAAACTTTGAGAAACTCCGCTGCCATTCCAGTTTGAAACCGCGTCGCTTTCTGCATCGCTTACGCTTTTCAAACTTGCTGAATTTCCATTTATATCATTTGAAACAAATTGTGCTGGTATTTCAATAGACTCGCCTTGTTGCAAAACAATAGGCAATGCTAAAGCAGTTTTATCATATTTAAATCCTTCTTCTCCAAAATTTGAAAAGTCAGATGAAATAGAATTTCCGTTTGGAAGTGAGGTAAAATTGGTAATAGTAAGCGAATCGCCATATTCCCAGGCAGTATTTGTAAAAACTACCGTTCTTAAATTTGGATGCTGAATATCGTTTACAATAGTTGTTCCAAAGTCGTAGTCGCTTGTAGAAATTCTTGGTAAAATACCAATTCCTTTTAAAACTGTTTCTGTTTCGCTTCCAGCGGAATTTTCATATCTGATAATTAGTTCGTGTTCACCGGTTTCTGTTGGTTGGAAAGTTACTGGAATGATGATTGAACTACCAGCATCAATATTTAAATTGTCGAATCTGTTTCTGTCGAAAATAAAAGCATTACCCTTATTATCAGAAATAATATTTAGACCATAAATTTTTACAACTTCGCTTCCGTTGTTTTCTAATTTAATTACGTCATTATCTGCCGGATAAGCATCTATTGGAAAATTTGTTCGGCTAATCCTTTTTCTTCCCCAATCGTAAGAATTTGAAATCAAATCAGATTTAATTCCTCTACCATTTAAAATTGCTATGCTATCTGTTCTTTCAGCATTGCTATGGAAAATTATTTGGTCCGGGAAACTGTTTTCAGTATCTGGAGTAAAACTTACAGTAAAAATATATTGTTCTCCTGAATCAATTATCAATGGTTCATCTTCGCTAATATATGGTAAGTTTGTTTTGTAAACGCTTCCTGCTGGTCCGCTAAAGCTATTGATTACAAGCTGAGTGCTACCAGAATTTTTAATATAAATATCTTTATTAACAGTTTTTCCAACAGAAACATCTCCAAAAGTAGCATCACTTACTTCAATCGCCGGCTGCCCAACTCGTGCTTCAATATGAGATTTAAAAGCAAAAATACAGGTATCTCCAATTCCAATGGAATCTTTAAAAGTTGATTTTCCTATGTCATTCCCAGTAAAGCGGACAGTAAACGGGATTGAATCTTTTGGAGCAATAAAGATTGGAGTAGCAAAACCAATCACTTCAAAATTTTCATTAGAGAATTTCAATCTCAACTCATTTATTAAAATATCTGATGTTTTACTTTCGTTTATAGCCCAAAATGTTTTATCAACAACATCACCAAATTCGAGCAAACCGAAATCAACAAAATCTGGTCTGATTGTAAATTTCGGTGCATAGAAATTGATTACAATCGTAGTATCGTTTCCGCGTCTGTCAGAAAAAACAATCACAGCGCGGGCATCTTTTGTCGGGTCAATTACATTTGCTTCCCAGTTTGTTTCTTCATCTTCGCCGGGAATAAATTCATCAACAGAAAATTTAAAATTGAAGCTCTGACCGGAATTGAAATAAATGATTGATAGATTTGATCTTACTTCAGGGTCTCTTGGCTCGTCTAAAACATAACCATCTGAAATAACACCGTAGCAATCCATTGACCAGGTGGGAACAGGACAAACAGTGTCGGGTTTTGTTAAATCCCCAAGAGCAACGCTTGTTGGGAAGCCGTAAGAATCGTAAAAAGAATAGCCATAAGCATAAGCAGTAAAAGGTCTCTCTGCTCTGAGCCGATAAACTCCATCGCCATTAAGCTGAACAATTTTTCCATTGTAATTTTTACCGTTAATCTGGACAGCAAAAGGGTCGCCCGGATTTGGGTCAGTAATACTTAGCTTATTCCATTCTACTTTACTTCCTTTAACGGTGCCAATTTCAAAGTCATCAGGAAGGGCGCCGCCTTCATTTGCTTCATAAACTATATTTATATAATTTAAAGGAAAACCGTAACCACCCTGAATACCCGGAGTATTAAAGATGATTTCCTTCTGAAATTGTTCGAGTGGAGTAAGAACCATTTGGAAAGGGTCAGTTGCTCCAATTCCATCATCTCCTTGCCCTGGATTAAACTGAGTAACTCCAATTGGCTTATCCCCGGAAATAACAACACATCTTGCAGGACCATCGTCAGCTCTCATTTCTAAATAACCTAATCCAAGAGTTCCTCCCACATTTGGAATAATGCCAATTTGCCTTCCATCTCTATAAATTTTTGTATCTGGTTCTTTAGCAAAGATTTTTATTATGGAGTTGTAAAGACGGCTTTGCATGTGGGTTACAAAATAATCTTTTCCCCATGTGTGTGTTGGTAATTCCATTTCAATTATATAATCGCAACGAATTGTTCCGATAGGAATATCAGAGCAAAAGTTACCGGAAAGCACAGCAACTGGTTTTGATGCGATAACTCTGCTGCCTGTTAAATCGGAAAAAACTCCGCTTGTTCCAATCAGCAACACATCTCCTTCATTCAACGAATAATCTTTTTGTTGCCCTGAAAGCATTCCGCCTGCAGTCATAGTAGTTTCACTTCCACCGAGTATGAAGCGAACATTTGTATTGTCATAAGCTGCAACTATGCTGGTATAGCTCGGAAAAGAATAAGTTGCCGAAGAACCCCAATCAGCAAAAGAAGCTATAATATATTCTTTTCCAAGAGAGGAAACAGGGATAGCAAGAAAACCATCACTTGTTCTGGTATAACGAGTAACCCCATAACAAATAACGGGGTCTTCTGAATAAACATGGACTGCATAATCCGAGTAAACCTGTTCAGGAAGCACTGGGTCCATATAAGTTCGCCTGTAGCACTGTCCGAGCAATGGTGACAAACTAAAAACTATAATGTCGTTGGGGATTGTTCTTTTCGTTTCTTTGTAACCTTTGCCAGCAATTTCTAATGTTACATTTGTTGCAACTCCTGATGAAACATAAACTTTTAATTCATTATTAGCTCCATCTTCTTCATAGCAGGGATGGAAAGAAAAGTAGAAACTATTTCCCAGATTATTTGAACCGAGCATTTTCGGTAAATCTTTTTTGATTTCTTCTATGTCATAATTTGCTAACAGATTTTCTGAAAATAAAACTAACAGAAAAGGTAAAATAACTAAAGTAAAAGTGTAATTAATTAATCTCATTTTATTAAATATTTTATAAAAAAAAATAGTGTAAAAATATCTTTTAATATACAATTTTTCTATATAAATCAAAAATGAAATATTCAATTATTTTAACCTGAATAATTCATCCGATGACTTCCCAGTCATCGGATGAATAGATTCAGTAACGAAATTAGAATTTAATAAAAATAAGCGAAAAAAATAGTTTTTTTACTGAATATTAAGCAAACCCTTTATAATCATTATTACTGAATATTATTTTAAATTTATGAATAATCCAAGTTAAGAAATATCCTATTTTATTATCACCAAACTCCTCGTTTCAGTGTAAGGTCCCGAAATCATCTTGCAAAAATATGTTCCATTGTGTAAAATTTCTACCGGAATGTTTACACTATATTTGCCCGGTTTAAGATTTTCTGCTACCGGTCTTGCTACAATTTGCCCTTTTGTATCAAAAATTGAAATCTCTGTCCAGCCCTCAAGTGCTACAGAAAACTCAAAATTAGTTTCTGAAGTAGTTACTGGATTGGGATTGATTGGTGCAAAATCATATACTCCACCTGTATATGCAATTTTTCGTAAGTCGTATAAACAAGTTGGCTTTAATTCTATTGAACTAGGAATATTATATAGTATTACGCAGGAAGAACCAATTGCTGTTATTGTTGGTTTTATTTCAGAGTAACCAGATGTGTCGCTTTGAGTTGGTAAATACGAATTAAAAGCAATATGGAACAAATCGCCAGCACCATTTAGATAATCTGTTGAAGTTTTTGCCTGCAAATCAAATTTGATTTCACCTTTTAAATCGTCAATTGTTAGATTGTTCAGATTAAATGTTGATAATATTAAACTGCCAAGCCGGATTTCTTCCCTAATTGCTTTTAAAAATCCATTGGCATAATTAACCACTACTGAGAGTTGTTGTATTTTTGCAAGTGTAATGTCTTCTCCGTCATCAAATCTTATTGTTGCTTCTACTTTTTGACCAATAACTGGATTTTTGGATTCGGCTGGGATAAATACTGATGTAGTGCGGGTGAATTGCTCTGCGGTTCCTATAATTGCTGGATTTGCTTTTATTTCCGGCATTTCTAGTGTTGAATTTTTTACAATCAAATCAGCAGTATGATTCCCCTTTGTAAGTGGCTCGTATTTTATTACTATCTGCTTGGTTTCCCCTTCTTCTAAAGTAAAACCATTAGCATCATCTGGAGTGTTAAATGAAAAATAATTGTCAATTTGATTTAGCTCTAATTTAGAAATTTCAATTCTTCCATTCCCAGTGTTTGTAATATAGCACTCAATTAATTCAACTTCATTTACGCAAGTAATCGCACTTCCGCCAATAGCAGCCAAGCTCTGCGAAACGCCACTTCCATTCCAATTAGAAACTACGTCGTTTTCTGCATCGCTTACACTTTGCAAACTTGCAGAATTTCCATCAATATTGTTTGAAACAAATTGAGTTTGTATTTCTATTGACTCACCTTGCTGTAAAACTCTGGGAAGTCCTAATGCTGTTTTATCATATTTAAATCCCTCTTCTCCAAAAGTTGAAAAATCAGATGAAATCGAATTTACATAAGGAAGCGAAGTAAAATCAGTAATTGTGAGAGAATCGCCATATTCCCAAACTGTATTTGTAAATATTACTGTTTTTGAATTAGGGTGCTGAACATCGTTAACTATCGTTGTTCCAAAGTCGTAGTCGCTTGTAGAAATTCTTGGTAAAATACCTATACCTCTTAAAACAGTTTCAGTTTCGCTGCCAGCGGTATTATCATATCTAATAACCAATTCATGATCGCCAGTTTTTGTTGGTTGGAAAGTAACTGGAATTATTACTGAATCTTTAGGTGGAATTCTTAAATTATTAAATATGTTTTTATCAAAAATAAAAGCATCTCCATTTATATCTGAAATAATATTTAGTCCATATATACGAACAGCTTCGCTTCCATTATTTTCCAAACGAATAACATCATTTTCTGCTGGATGTGGACCAGTTGGAAAGTTCGCTCGGCTAATTCTTTTTCTCCCCCAATCGTAAGAATTTGAGAGTAAATCAGATTTTATTCCTCTACCCGTTAAAATTGCTATGCTATCAGTTCTTTTTGCATTGCTATGAAAAACTATTTGGTCGGGGAAATTATTTTCAGAATCTGGAGTAAAACTAACTGTAAATATATATTGACTACCTGCATCAATTATCAATGGTTCATCTTCGCTAATATACGGTAAGTTCGTTTTGTAAGCACTTTCAGTTGGTTCGCTGTAACTATTAATAATAAGTTGAGTGCTTCCAGTGTTTTTAATATTAATATCTCTGTTTATAGTTTTTCCAAGAGAAACATCACTGAAATTTGCATCGCTTACTTCGATTGCTGGTGGCTGTCCAAGACGTGCTTCCACTTGTGCTTTAAATACAAAACTACAAGTGTCGCCAATTCCGATTGAATCTTTAAACTTTAATTTTCCTACATTATTAGCTGTAAAGCGAACTGTGAATGGAATAGAGTCTTTTGCAGCAATATTTATTGGTACAGGAAAACCGATTATTTCAAAGTTTTGGTCAGTTAATTGCAATTTTAATTCATTAATCAAAACAGCAGAAGTTACACTTTCGTTTATTGCCCAAAATGTTTTATCAATAACATCGCCAAATTCAAGCATACCATAATCAGCAAAATCGGGTCTAATCGTAAATTTCGGGGCAAAGAAATCTATCACAATCGTAGTATCGTTTCCACTTCTATCAGAAAAAGTAATCACTGCTCTTGCATCTTTACTTGGGTCTTTAACGCTTGCTTTCCACTTAGTTTTGTAATCTTCACCCGGCATAAATTTATCGTAAGAGAAATTGAAATTATAGCTTTGTTCTTTATTGAAATAAATAACTGAAAGATTAGACCTGACTTTATAATCATTTGGTAAATCGGTAACTAATCCATTATCAATTATTCCAGTGCAGTTTATTGTCCAAATTGGGTTAGGACAAACTGAGTCTGGTTTCGTTAAATCTTTTAGCGCCATACAAGCTGGATAACCGTAAGCATCATACAATTCTTTATATCCATAAATATAAGCGGCAATTGGCTTATTAGCACGCAGACGACAAAGACCAATATCGGTAAGATTCATTATTTTAGCGTTATAATTCTTTCCATTTACTTGATATGCAAAAGGGTCGCCAAGAACAGGGTCAATAACGCTTAATTTGTTTGTTCCGCGTGAAGTTATAAATTCAAGGTCTTCTGGCATTCCGCCGTTTTCATTGGCTTCATAAACAAGATTAATATAGTTATTGGAATAAGTTTTACCATCTTGAACCCAGGGCGCATTAAATAATATTTCATTCTGAAACTGCTCTAATGGAGTAAGCACCATTTGAAACGGACTGATTAAATTTACTTCATCATCCTCTCTATTTGGATTGTATTGAGTAACACTAATTGGTTTATCACCAGAAATAACTGCACACCTCACCCCCCCCTCGTCAGTTCTCATTTCCAAATAACCAACTCCATAAACTCCTCCTACATTTGGAATAATACCGATTTGCCTTCCGTCTCTGTAAATTTTAGTATTTGGTTCTTTTGCAAAGATTTTTATAATAGAGTTCAAACGTCTGTCTTTTATTCGTGTAACAAAATAGTTTTTTCCCCAAGTGTTGGTAGGTAATTCCATTTCTATAGTATAGCCGCATGTTTCATACCAGATGGGAACAGCAGTACAATAGTTTCCTGATATAACTCCTACAGGTTTAGAAGCTATTACTCTGCTTCCAGTTAAATCAGCAAATGCACTACCACTGGCAACAAGTAAGACGTCTCCTTTATTCATAGAATAGTCTTTATATTCACCCGGTTTCATACCACCTCTTGTTAAGGTTCCTTCTGTCCCACCAAGTATGAATCTTACAGTTGTATTGTCGTAAGCAGCAATTACACTTGTAAAACTTGGAAGATATGGGGTATTTTGATATGTTGGGTCGAAATGAGAAGCAACAATATATTCTTTTCCTAAAGTATGAACAGGCAAAGCTAAAAATCCTCCAGTCCATGGGTTAAAATTAGACACACCATAACAAATAACAGGGTCATCAGAATAAATATGAATTGCACATCCTCTAAAAACCTGCTCTTTTAACTGGTCAGTTGTGTATATTAGTTCGTAACACTGCCCTATTGAAGGGTTAAGAGCAAACTCAATAACATCATTTGCTATAGTCTTTTTTGTTTGTATGTACCCTGCTTTCCCTTCTACTTCTAAAGTTACATTTGTTTGAAATTCAGAAGACACATATACTTTAATTTTATCAATATCATCAAAGTGTTGTTCAATACAGGGATGAAATGTAATGTAAAACTCTGTTCCAGCATTACTTGCACCAAGCATTTTCGGCAAATTCTTCTTTATTTCTTCTATGTTGTTATTTGCAACAAGAGTATTGAAACAAAAAAAGCAAAGAGATACTATCAATGTAGTTCGTAGTATGAATGAATTTCTACTCATTTTTCTTCTCAATTATTTAATTATCGTCCTTTAATTATCAATTTTAATTTAAGCAATTTACAAATAAAAAAAAAATTTAAATTTTGCAACAAATATATAATAAGTTCGTAAAAATACGTCAATAATTAATTATATATTTATTATTAAATATTTTATTATAAATAATGGAGAAAAACTTAATGAACAAACTCATTTCAAACAAATTATTCCTCATCACAACAATGTTTATTTATATGCTGATTAATACAAATGAAACAAACGCAGATTTCAATCCAATTAAATATGAAAAAGAAGTATTAGAAAATGGCTTGGAAGTAATTTATAATGTTGACAAAACTGCACCGGTAGTTGCAACTATAGTGCATTACCGCGTTGGTTCACGAGATGAGGTCGTAGGAAAAACCGGTTACGCTCACTTTTTCGAGCATTTAATGTTCGAAGGAACAAAAGATATTGAACGTGCCAGCATAGATAAACTCATTCAGGAAGCAGGCGGAACTTTAAACGCCCACACCTCATTTGATGAAACAGTGTTTTACCAAAAACTCCCTTCAAACGAAATCAAACTCGCTCTTTGGATAGAATCTCAACGTATGAGACATCTTTTGGTCGATAGCATCGGAGTTGAAACTCAACGTGGTGTTGTTCTTGAAGAATTAAAGACAAGAACACTTAACCAACCTTATGGCACTATGCTCGAAAAAATGTGCGAAAATCTATTTCCAAAAAGCACTTATAGCTGGTTTGCGATTGGACACGCTGCTGACATTGAAAAAGCAACCATAGAAGATTTTACCAAATTTTATAATAATTTCTATCAGCCAAATAATGCTACATTAGTAATTTCAGGTGATTTCAACATTAAAGATGCAAAAGAATATGTCCGTGATTATTTTGGTATTTACCCTAAAAAGAAAGTAAATAAAGTAGAAAAGTTTGTATTGCCAAAACTCGAAAAGGATTACGAAGAAACAATAACAGACGAAAAAGCACAGCTTCCCGGAGTCTTCATCGGTTTTCGCTCACCAAGTTTAGACGACCCGGATTATTACGCATCAATCCTTTTGACCGATATTTTAGCAAGTGGCGAAAGTTCACGTCTTTATCAAAGATTAGTCAATACAGAACAAATAGCAGTCCAAACCGCTCTTGTTCCACTTTCACTCCAATACAGCGGACTTTATCTAATGATTGGAATTCCAGCACCCGGAAAAGATTATTCTGATGTAAAAAAATTAATGTTTGAAGAAATTCAAAAAGTAGTTAAAGAAGGTGTTACAGACAGCGAACTCGAAAAGGCAAAAAATATTCAGGAAACCCAGTTTGTATCCGGAAAAACGAATACATTGGAAAAAGCAAGCATTTTGGCTAAATACAACAGCTATTATGGCAATCCCGATTTGATTAATACCGAATTGAAGAATTTCCTAAAAGTAACAAAAGAAGACATAAAAAGAGTTGCTAAAAAATACTTCGGTGATGCTCATAAAGTCGTATTAACCTATTTACCAAAAGAATAATTAAGAAATATATCAAAAGGAAAAATTATGAAAAATATAGTATTATTGTTAATTTTATTTATTTTATCTTCATTAACTATGAACGCAAAAGAAAAAATTGATGTTACCAAAAAGCCAACTCCATTGGAAGCAAAAGAGTTTACTTTTCCAAAATATACCGAACAAAAGCTAAAAAATGGAATTAAAGTATTTGTTATTGAAGATGCCGAGCAGCCAATTGTTAGTTTTTCAATTCTTATACCCGGCGGAAGTTCAGTTGATGGCGAAAAAGCTGGTATTTCTGAATTTGTTGCTGGCTTGCTCACAAAAGGCGCCGGAAAAAGAAATGCTGTTGACATTGCAAACACATTAGACGGCGTAGGTGCAAGCATTTCTGCCAGTGCATCTGCTGATAATATTTCAATTTATGCTACTTCGCTAAAAAAGCATCAAAAACTTTTGCTCGAACTTCTTGCTGATGTTATTATCAATCCTACTTTTCCCGAAGAAGAATTTGAAAAGCTAAAACCACAAATGATTGCTTCCATTAAGCAGGAAAAAACCAAACCAAGCACTATTGCTAATAATATTGCCAGAGTTATTCTCTATGGTGAAAATCATCCTTATTCAAAATTAAAAACTGAACAAAGTGTAAAAGATATTACTATTGATGATATCAAAGAATACTATGAAAAATGGTTTAAGCCAAATACATCAACTTTAGCTGCTATTGGCGATGTTCATCCCAAAGAAATCATTCAAACTCTTAATAACAGCTTAAAAGATTGGAAAGAAGGAAAAACTCCTGAAATAAAGATTCCAAAACCAGAACCACAACCACTTGGTGTATATTTCGTAAGGCGACCCGCTTCAGTTCAGTCTTTGGTTTCATTCACAACAATGGGAATTCCGGTAAATCATAATGACTTCGAAGTTTTAGAAGTTGCAGGAAATATCATTGGTTCCGGTTTCGCTGGAAGACTTTTCAGAACACTCCGCGAAACATATTCCTATACTTATTCTCCCTGGGGCTATCAAACAAATGCCAAATATATTAACAGGTTTATTTGCGGTGCTGAGGTCCGTAATTCTGTTACAGATTCTTCTGTTGATGTAATGAAAGAGCAATTGCGTTTGCTTGCCTCTGAGCCACCTTCAAAAGAAGAACTTAATAGAATTATAAAATTTAAAGTAGGGCAGTATCTTTTGAATTTTGAAAATTCTAATTTCATTGCCGGTTTAATTCAGGGTGCTGATTTTAATGGAAAGAAAATTGAACAATTAAAAGAATATCCAAAACGTTTGCAAAATTTCTCTTCTTATGACATTATGAATGCTGCCAATAAGTATATGAATCCAAAGAATGCTTATATTATCGTTGTTGGCTCACCAGACGTTATCCCAATGGTTGAAAAGTATGGTAAAATTTACGAATACGATTTGGATTTGAATCCATTAAGCGGCGAAAAAGCAAAAATGGAAAAAGTTTCCCTTTCTGCAAAAGATTTAATTAAAAATTATCGTAAGGCAATTGGTGGAGACGAAGCAATTGAAAGCGTCAAATCTTTACTAGTTGAAGGAAAAGTAGAATTTGAAATGCAAGGACAAAAATTCCCCGGAACTTTAATTCAAAAGACTAAACTTCCAAACAAGCAATTCAATTCACTTGATATTGGCGTTATGAGACAAAAAAGCTGGGTGGACGGAACAAACGGCTGGGGTGAAATGAACGGAACTTTAAATAAAATTGAAGGTAAAGAATTAAAGAAATTACTTCATTCTGCTACCATACTTGCTGATGCAAAATTACTTGATTTGGGATATAAATGCGAAGTGCTTGGCAAACAAGGCAGCACCATCCTTATGAAAGTAATTGGCGAAGAAGGGCTTGAAAGCACATATTATTACAATGATAAAACATATCTTATTGAAAAAATAGAAAAAACTGAAGAAGGTCCGCAAGGTCCAATGCCTGTTACAGAAAAATACAGCGATTACACTAAATTCGGTAGTGTAATGTTCCCAAAGAAGATTAGCACAGAATCTCCTTTTTATAATCTAAATGTTGATAATAATTACAAAATTAATGAAGCTATTGACGACAGCGAATTTGCTCCAAGCAAATAAAATTTAAACGTTAAATAATCAAAAAAGCCATTCTATTCAAGTAGAACGGCTTTTTGTTTTATAATCACTATACTCAGAACTCCTTACCCAAAAGGGAAAATAAAGGAGTTAGGAGATTTGCTTCGTAAAGAACAATTGCGCAAATTATAACCAAAAGTATGTCATTCTGAACGAAGTGAAGAATCTCTAGTTCTGTGATAGCAATGAGTTGTGAGATTCTTCACTTCGTTTCAGAATGACAAGATTGCGCAATAGCAAACTCAGAACCCCTAACCCCATAACGATAATAAAAGAGTTAGGAGATTTGCCTCGTAAAGAACAATTGCGCAAATTACCCAGATAATGTGTCATTTCGAAACGAAGTGAGAAATCTCAAGTTCTGTGGTAGCAATGAGTTGTGAGATTCCTCACTTCGTTTACCAATGACATCTTTGCTTTTGTCAGTCATTCTGAACGAAGTGAAGAATCCAGAGAATAGTGGTTAAAAGAAATTATTCTGGATTCTTCACTTCGTTCAGAATGACTGTGTTAAGTGATGTCATCTGCATTTAAATAAAGCACTTGCTTTATCTGGGGGTTCGGAATGACAGCTTTTCTGGATAATTTGCGCAATTGTTATTTACAAAGTAATTCTTCTAATCCCTTTATTTTCGTTATGGAATTAGGAGTTCTGTAATTTCTAAATTGCACTTATTAGTTCGTCAAGTTGCTTATAAACGGCTTCCCAAGAATGAGTATCGACAATCAGTTGCCTTGCATTTCTGCTAATTTTATCGGCTAAATCGTCGTTTCTTAATAGCTCAATAGTATGTTTTGCTAATTCTTCATCGCTTTCGCCAATTAAGCAGTGGACATTATGAACGGCATCAATTCCCTGAATACCAGTAGAAGTGGTAACAACTGGACATCCACTTGCCATAGCTTCCAAGACTTTGTTTTGAATACCTGTTGCTCCTGTATGAGGATGCAAAAAGACTCTTGCATCACAAAGAAAGGGCAGCATATCAGGAACATTGAAATTCAAATTGATTTTAGGTTTTGAAAGTTCTTTTATGTTTGGTTTTGGATTTGCACCGACAATATTTAAGTAAGCATCAGCCAATTCCGATTGAACTAAATGAAAAATCCTGTCAATTATTCTTTGGAGCATTATTTCATTTGCCCATATATCTAATTTACCTGAAAATAAAATCCCGGTTCTTTTTGAAATATCAGAATTATTCGGTTTAAAATGGTCAATGTTAGTGCCGTTGGTCAGTAGGAAATAATTTGCTTTTTGATTGTGTTTCTTCATTGAGGAAATGTCCTGCTCAGTAACAAACGTATTAAAATCGAAATAGTTCACAATATTTTTTTCGTATTTGCCAAGCATTTTGTATTCCCAGAAACGAACGGCTTTTTGCAGCAGTTTTTTACTTTCCTGAAAAGAGCGTTTTTGATATAGCACCCTGCAATCCTCAGCTATTAACACTTTTGGTATTTGCTTATTTTTAAGATATTCTGCAGTTCGCATAAAAAAAGCAAAGCATAAATCAAATTTCTTAACATTAAAAAGTTGTTCTACTTTATTTTTAAATTTTGGCTGATTGTAATATCCGATTTCAAGAGGCATTGAGAAAAGATTTTTAAAAATAATATTGGCGGCAGCTTTTAATGGATTTAATTTGATAATATGAACGTCAATCCCCATATTTTCAATTACTTTTATATTTTCATCTTCTAATTGAATCCCCTGATGAAAACTAACAAGAGTAACGTTGTGATTTTTACTAAGGTATTTCAACAAGTAATGTGGTTTCACCCTATCGCCTCCAACTAAAGGATAGGGAAATCTTGCTGTAAGGAAGAGTATGTTTAATTTCTGATTTTCTATATTCATTTTTTCTTTTCAATTTTTAAAACAGGTCTTGAAATAACGTTTAAGTGGCGGGCTAATATTAAGAAGCATAAAAGGACAATTGCAATTTTCAAATGTGTTTCAGGTATATACAAAAAGAATGAAAAGTATTGAAAAAAAGCAAAAGGAAGAATGAACGGGAAGAATGGAAGCAAGAAAGTTGCGAAAGAATTTGCTATATGGACATTTTTTTTGATTAAATAAAATCCAATTAGCCATAAAATTGCCCAGCAAATTGGGAAAAAGAGATTTATACAAATCAAGCAACCGAGAGCCGTTGCTAAGCCACGTCCACCTTTAAATTTAAGGAAAATATTATAATTATGTCCTAAAACAACAAAAAAAGATGCTATAACGTAAGATATAGGATAATCACCAGCTATGATTATTGCTATTACTATTGCAAAAATCCCTTTTAAACAATCGCAAATTGTAACGCAAATACCTATCCAATTTTTGCCGGTAATGTCATAACTATTCATAGCACCCACATTCCCGGTGCCTTCTTTGCGTATATCCTTTTTCACCGTTAGTTTTACAAAAATGAGGGCAAATGGAATTGTTCCAAGCAGATAGCTAAGCAGAATGATATATAAAAAATCCATATATTTTTTAAAATAAATTTAAAAATTAATTATTTTTATTGCAAATATATGCAAATATGATTTCTTTTGTTAGTAATAAATTGTTTCAACCTCTGAATCTTAAGCCAGATATCCTAAATCTTCAAGATGTAGGATATCTTTTTCTTGGAATACAAATCTCAGAGTAATAAAAATTTGTGAGATTCGTCGCTGCGGTCATAATGAACCACTTTGGCAAATTTAATGCAAAACCGCTAACAAAAAGTGAAAATCCAAAATGTCATTTCGAACCCCCTTATAAAGAAAGAACTTGATTTAAATGGAAATGACATAAGTAAAAGTGTCATTCTGACGGATGTCAGAATCCATCTTAAAAAAAGTTTTTATAGGTCATT
>CAZCLJ010000055.1:0-19806 GCA_964499465.1 uncultured Hyphomicrobiales bacterium | reverse complement strand
TAGATTTTTATATTATTCTTATATTACATATACTTACTACAACTAGGAAAGTTGAATACAAAATTTATTTAATTATTACCGGATAATTGCTAATTGCATTTCCACTTAATATTTTCAAAAAATACAATCCTTTTGGTAAATTTTGCGATTCTAATGAAATTTTGTAACTGTTTTCTTTATTTAATTGCTTTTGAAAAACTGTATTTCCCTGCAAAGAAATCAATTCAATACTTTCTATCAAAGATTCATCGCTGCTTATATTTATAAAATTGCTTGCAGGATTGGGATAGACGCTAAACAAACTGTTGTCTATAACTTTATCATCAACAGATGTCCATGAAGTATAAAATGATACTCTGTTATCCGGAGTGTAAGTCCCTTTTTGGAATGCGTTTGTTACTCCTATTCCAGAAAAATGATTAGTAACGACTCCTTCTAATTTTCCTGTTGTTTCAACGTAATCAATCAAATTTTCATCATTATAAATATAAACATTTCCACCATAAGTGCTTACGCAAAACATAAAAGGAATATCAGCTTTTTGAACGTTAAGTTCATTGTTTTTCTGCTTTAGGGGTACATATTCTTCTTCAAATTTGCTAATCTGTCTGGGACCATCATATCCTGATGTCGGAACAGTAATAGAATTTGATATTGCAAAGCTATCAACAGAAATAACCTGTATTTGATGAGACATATTCATTGCTACGTAAATTTTTCCAACTCCATCATAAATCATATTATTTCCGGTATCTCCCAAATCAATTACTTTTATCAAATCGTAAGAATTTTCATTGATTTTATAAACCTGCAATTTGGAATCATTCCCTCCCATAAATCCTTCATTAAGCACGAGTAAATAATAATCATAATTAAAAGTATTTTTTGCAAAGCACAAAACTTGCTGGACATTTGCTATAGCGGGCAAAGTATCTGTAACATTTTTATTTAGCATATCATAAACAATGACGTAATTTGTATCAGCAACATATTCGCCCACAGGAATATGACGAACACTTAAATACATTTTATTTTCAAAAATAGAAACAGCATTGCAGCCAATAGGAACAATTTCATCTTCAATTAACTCAGCATTGGAAAGACGATATGGGTAAACTCCAGTAGTTGTATTAAAATAAATTATACCATCTTTAATTGCTGGTCTTAAAGCGTTCCCAGTAGAAAAACCAGTAGTAAATTCCCAGTCAAATTCTTTTATTAATTGGGCAGGATATTCTCCACGTGGCTCTGAAACAAGCCACCAACTTGACTTTGTTTCACCAAGTTCCGGCTCATAAATTCCATTGAAATTTGAATCATATCTGTCACAATAAATGTGATAACCAGATTGTTCATCATAAATAATTGCAATAGGGTATTTCCCTACCTCATATTCTTTATACAAGTGATAACTACTTGATAATAAAAATACTGGTAAAAGCATTAAGCTAAAAATAACTGAAAATAACTTCATTAAAATATCTCCTGAAAAAATAAAAAATATGGTTTAGTAACCATTACTTCGTATTTACAAAATTAAGAAAAGTTCAATAAATTTGTCATAGAATTTTTGTAATTTCAGAGCTCCTGACCCCCTTAACGAAAATAAAGGAGTTAGGAGATTTACCTTGTAAAAAACAATTTCGTAGTTAGCAATTATTATTTTATTAGTTATTGGTCATTAGTCATTGGTTATTAGTATGTAACTACTAATGACGAATAACGAATAACTAATGACTTAATGAAAGTACTCATTTAAAATTTATCTTTTTATTATAAAATATGCGAAATAGCAAACTACGAGGCATCAGGAGTTCTGAAACTAATGACAAATGACCAATAACTAATAAAATATTAATTGCTAACTGCGAAATTGTTCTTTACGCGATAAAAGTTCTAACTCCTTTATTTTCGTTATGGGTTCAGGAATTCTGAAACTATGAGTTCTGTAAAAAAAAATTCATTCAACAGCCAAAACTATCGAATGAATTGTATTTATTATAGAAGAAAATTAGTTTTAAAAAATCATAAAACTCCAAATTTAACCGAGATAAGCCCTAAGTGATTTTGAACGGGAAGCATGTCTTAATCTTCTAATTGCTTTTTCTTTAATTTGACGAACTCTTTCGCGGGTTAAATTGAATTTTTCACCGATTTCTTCGAGAGTCAGGCATTGCCCATCAAGACCGAAATAAAGTTTAATAACTTCGGCTTCTCTTTGAGATAAAGTAGCAAGAACCTGCTGGACTTCCAAGCGAAGTGATTCGCGAATCAGTTCAGAATCCGGAGGTGGCTGCTGTTCGTTTGGCAAAATATCAAGCAAGCGGTTATCTTCGCCTTGAACAAACGGAGCATCGACAGAAAGATGACGTCCAGAAATTTTTATAGTTTCAGCAATTTCCGGAATAGTCATTTCAAGCTGTTCTGCAAGTTCAGCAGCGGTTGGTTCGCGTTCAAATTTTTGCTCTAATTCACTGAATTTTTTACCAATTTTATTTAAAGCTCCGACCCGATTAAGTGGCAATCTTACGATACGTGATTGCTCAGCTAAAGCTTGCAATATTGACTGGCGAATCCACCAGACAGCATAAGATATAAATTTGAAGCCCCTTGTTTCGTCGAAACGTTTGGCTGCTTTAATAAGACCGAGATTTCCTTCATTTATTAAATCACCGAGTGATAATCCTTGATTTTGATATTGTTTGGCAACAGAAACCACAAAGCGCAAATTTGCTTTCACAAGGCGCTCTAAAGCACGTGTTGAATCAAACCCACCTTTTTTTATATTTTGTGCTAATTCAATTTCTGCTTCCGGATCTAAAAGTTCAACCCTGCCGATTTCCTGTAAGTATTTATCAAGTGATTGACTCTCACGGTTTGTGTATTGTTTAGTTATCCTCACACACAATCCCTGATATGTTTATAAAAATATTTTTTTTACGATATATTAACGAAAATTTAATAATTCTATTGTTTTTAATTTAAAAATTTGTTAATTTCTTTATCTTTTTTTGTCATTTTTTAAAATATTATAATAATAATTGCTTTTTAATAAAGAACTTGCAATTCTAATAGAATTATCAGTATTTATTGACTTTTCAATTATTTTACTTTGAGAATAAAATCGTTTCACAATTTCTTCTTTTAACACTTTTTTCAAGTTGCTTATATTCTTATAAATTAAGCTATTTCTATATTCCTTTAATCTAATATTCATTTCATCGAAAGCTTGTAAGATTTTCTCATCGGCACCATTTTCTTTCAAATTCTTCAAAATGTTTTCTACATCAAATTCAGATGTAGTCCTTAATTGAATTTTAGAGCTATCAAGAAACGTAATAAAATCAGTAATAATTTCTTCATTATTATTTATATATTCATCAGATTTATGATTCGCAGCCCAAAAAGAAGCATATTTAAAAATTATAGCACTATCAAGAAGTTCCTCAACAAAAGCTGAATATTTTTCTTCTGAAATTGTTGAATCCGGAATAATTCCTATTGCCTCATATACTCTTCTTCCATTTTTTGTATAGAAAACTGTATCTGCTGGCTGAGATTTGATTTTTCCATCTTTATGATTTCTGTCGTAATTTACTCTTTGGATACAGCGTCCAGACGGAGTGTAATACTTTGCAGTAGTTACTTTTAGCATTTTATTATAAGGTAGTTCAGTTACAGTTTGGACTAATCCTTTTCCGAAAGAGCGCTCGCCAAGAATTATACCTCTATCAACGTCCTGAAAGGCACCTGCAACAATTTCGCTTGCACTTGCAGACGCACCATTGATTAAAACAGCAACTGGAATTTCGGCGTCAATTGGATTTATTTTTGAAATATATTCATTATGGTTAAAACCACCGGCTCTGCCTTTGGTGCTAACAATAGGAGTATTTTTTGTAAAGAACATTTCGCATAAGGATACTGCAGCTTCAAGTAGCCCTCCCGGATTGTTCCTTAAATCTAAAATCAATCCCTTTAAATTATGCTGTTTTTTTAATTCTGTATAAGCATCACGAACTTCGTAGCCGCAGGAACGTGAGAATCTGTCAATTTTTATATAAGCAATGCTGTCTTCATAAATTGTATAATAGCTAATATTTTTTAAACGGACATCCTGGCGGGTCAATTCCAATTTAATAGTATCTTGCATATTATTTCTTAAAAACCAAACGCTGCTTTTTGAGCCAATGCGTCCAATGGTGTATTTTCTCAAAGAATCAGGTGTTTCTTTATAAATTACTACTGAATCAATTTTGTAAATTATATCGCCAACTCTGACGCCATTATTTTCTGCAGAAAAGCCCTCATAAGTCTCAGAAACAGTTAGCATTCCGTCAAGAACGAAAACACTAACACCGAAACCAGTATAAATACCAGTTGCAACAACTTCAATATCTTCAGATTCAGTGCTATCGAAATAAACTGTGTATGGGTCAAGCAGCGAGAGCATTCCGTAAATACTTGTTTCAGCAAGGTCTTCCGGGTCAATTTCAACTACATAATTCAAGGCAATCTCACGAAAGAAAGCACCCCAGACCTCGAATGCTCTGTTTATTTTTTCGTAATAATCCTGAGAAGATAGGTTAATTGAAAAAATGAATAAAAAAATAAAGCTATACTTTAGGAGCCGCGAATATGATTTCATTTATTTAGCACCAGCATTTTTTAACAAAGTTACAAGTTGTTGATTTTTAGTTTCTTCTGCAAGTTTTAAAGCAGTTTTTCCTTCTTCGCTAATATCATTTATATTTGCACCTTTTTTTAACAAAACCCGAACAAAATCCTCATTATTTGTTGCTGCAGCAAGCATTAAAGCAGTGAATCCGCCCTGAGATTTTACATTTACTTCTGCTCCTTTCTCTAAAAGCAGATTAAATAAATCATTGCTTTTGTTTTGGGCAGCAATCATAAGCGGAGTGAATCCATCGGCAGATTGTTGATTAACGGTTGCACCATTTTGAATGAGGAAACGGGCAATTTCGGCTCCGCCAAACTCACAGGCAACTAAAAGTGGTGTAGCTCCATCACTGTCTTTTACATTTACATCTGGAGAATACTGCATTAACATTTTTACTAATTCAAGATTTCCGCTGGCAGCAGCAAGAAGGAATGCAGTAGCATTTGTTTCGCTTTTTTGATTGACTGAAGCTCCTTTGTCAATCAACAGCTTTGCAATATCTTGGTGTCCGCGGAAGCAGGCATACATTAAAGGAGTCAATCCCATATTGCTTACAATATTTAAATCGGCACCGTGAGAAATTAAGAATTGGGCTGTAGAATCTTTGTCGCGGGCAAGTGAAAGCATTAGCGGAGTCATATCCTCAACTGTGCGGGCATTTATATCTGCCCCTGCTTTTATAAATACATCAAGAACTGGAAGCCGTCCATTTATTGTTGCTATATCGAAGGCAGAAAGACCATCTTGATTCCTTAAATTCATATCAACTTTCTTATCCAAAAGCATTTTTACAACAGAGCTATCTGAAAATTGAGCAGCAAGATGAAGTGCAGTTTCGCCGTTGCTTTTTTTGAAATTTACATCTGCTTTGTTTTCTATTAGCATTTTTGCTATTTCGTTATATCCGGATTGAAGTGCAAGCATTAAAGCCGAAGTGCTGTCACCAAGTTTTGCATTCGGATTTGCTCCTTTTTCCAATGCACTTTTGACTTTATCTTTTTCATTTTTAGTAATATATCCTAAAAAATCTTCATCAGATACGGAACAACTTGTAAGCAAGATTACAATAAAAAGAAATGGTGTAATTTTTTTTAACATTTTATCCTCATTATTTAATTATTTCATTATATTTAAAAAAGAATATAACGTTTTACTAATAGTAAATAGTGTATTTTTTTCGTTGATTCGTTGATTTCTTGATTGGTTGATTCAGAACTCCTAACCCCATAACGAAAATAAAGGAGTTAGGAGATTTGCTGCGTAAAAAACAAATTCGCTGTTAATAATTAATATTTTATTAGTAATTGGTCATTAGTCATTGGTCATTAGTTTGTAACTACTAATAACGAATGACGAATAACTAATTACCTATTGGAAATATTTACATTCAAATTTAACTTCTTATTATAAAATATGCGAAATAGCAAACTACGTGGCATCAGGAGTTCTGTGATTTTTTGAATTGTCAATTGTTACTGGGTAATGAAATGAATGAATCACTTATCACTTATCACTTATCACTTATCATTTATCACTTATCACTTATCACTTATCACTTATCATTTATCACTTATCACTAACAATTATTTATTTTTTTCTTCCTTTATATTTTTGTAATTTAAATTTTTTGTAAGTTTTAGAAAAAAATTAAAAATGGAAAAAATTGCTGTATATCCCGGAACATTCGACCCAATAACGCTTGGACATATTGATGTAATAAAACGAGCTTCAAAGCTCTTTGATAAAATTATAGTAGCAATAGCAATAAACCAGAAGAAACTAACGCTTTTTACTATGGAGGAACGCCTTGAATTTGCAAAAGAAGCATTAAAAGAATTTAAGAATGTAGAAGTTCAATTGGTCAGAGGATTAATCGTTGATTTTGCTATTAGCCATAAAGCTACTGCATTAATCAGAGGTTTAAGGGCGGTATCAGATTTTGAATATGAATTCCAAATTGCATTAATGAATAAAAAAATAGCAAATGAAATAGATACCGTTTTTCTAATGCCAGACGAAAAATATACTTATTTAAATTCATCAATAATTCGCGAATTATCAAGTTACGGCAAAGATGTAAGCGATTTTGTTCCTTCAATCGTCTCAATGAAATTGAAGGAGAAATTTTTAGACAGGAAATGACACTAAGCGATACACATAATATTTTGAATGAACGCGAGCAGATGATTTTGCAAACTCTTATTCAGCTTTATATTTTGAAAGCAAGCCCTATTGGTTCAAGGACGCTTTCCAAATATTTGGAACGTGAATTGAAATTAAGTCCGGCAACACTTCGCAATATTATGTCTGATTTGGAAGAAATGGAATATATTGCCCACCCGCATACTTCCGCAGGAAGGATTCCGACAGACAAGGGCTATCGCTTCTATGTTGATTCTCTGATGAATATTCAGTATCTAACTGAAAAAGAAATACTCACCTTAAAACAAACTCTCGGCAATGCACCTACTGAAAACGTTTTAAAAGATGCTTCCAAACTACTCGGTTTGCTTTCCAAATATTTAGCAGTTGTTCAGATACCAACAATAACCAACCTTATTGTTCATAAAATTGAATTAGTTTCGATTTCGTCAACCAGACTGCTTTTCATTATTGCACTTGATTCAAATATTGTAAGAACTGCTACTTTGGAAGCGGATACTGAGTTTGACCACCACCATCTTGATGAAATATCTTCACTAATCAATGAAAAAATCTGTGGAAAATCGCTCAATTTTATTAAAGATAATTTTAGCACTTTAATTTCTGATATTGAAACGCCAAATCCTACTTTATTCAGATTGTTTGTCGATTCTGTTGATTTGCTTTTTAATAAATACAACACAATGGAAAGAATTCATATTGCCGGGACAAAGCATTTGCTAAATGAACCTGAATTCGATGATGTTGATAAAGTGAGAGGAATTATGGAACTAATTGAAAATGAAGACATTATAATTCATATTCTTTCTCAGTATGAAAACCGTGAAAGCGATTTCAAAATACTTATTGGAAAAGAAATGAATAATGAACTACTTGATGATTATAGTTTAGTTCTTTCTAACTATCAGATTGGTCAGGCAACCGGCTCTATTGGTTTAATTGGTCCTAAGCGTATGAATTATTCAAAGATGGTTTCACTGGTTAGCCAAATCTCTAAAATCATTTCAAGAAAAGAGTAAAGGAAAGTTAATGGTTAATGGTTTATGGTTTATGGTTATTAGTTTATGGTTAATGGTTTATGGTTAATGGTTTATGGTTTATAGTTAATGGTTTATGGTTATTAGTCATTCGTTATTGGGTAATTACGTCATTCGTCATTCGTTATTCGTTATTCGTTATTCGTCATTAGTCATTCGTTATTCATAAAGGAAAAATACCAATAACTAATGACTAACGACTAATAACCATAAACCATAAACCGAAAACCGAAAACCGAAAACCGAAAACAAACCATAAACCAAGAACTAATGACCTATAAAATCTATTTTTAAGATGGATTCTGACATCCGTCAAAATGACACTTTTAGTAATGTTATCTCCATTTAATTAAATCAATTCTACTCTTACTTTACAAATTCAATTTCTACTCTTCTGTTTTCTTCATCTTTTGCTGAAATGGGCTCTTTAGCCGCTTTCCATTCAACTACAATTGATTTAGGATTAATTCCATTTGACACAAGGAAATTCTTTACTTTTAATGCTCTTTGTTTGGATAGCTCTTCGTTATGATTTTCTGTTCCAATGCTATCGGTATGCCCGGTAATTTTCAGTTTAAAATTAGATAAATTTTTTGATTTCTTAACTAATTGAAAAAGTGTTTCAATATCCTTTTCTTTTATTTCAGCTAAATCCAAATCAAAATATATAATTGTTTTGTCTATTGTTTTGATTTCGCTTTTCACTTCTTCCTTAACTATCAAATCTTTATTAACGAATGCAATTTCTTTTTTGTTCTGTTGGTTAACATTAAAACTGCCCATTTTTTTACCTTCAGAAAAATATTCAATAACATATTCATATTCATTAGGTAAAGTAATATAATAGTAGGGCTTTGCAAAAAGTGAAGCGGTTGTAAACCTTTCTTTGGTTTGCTTATTAGTAACTTCAAGAGAAATTTGATTTCTGAAAGGATTTCCAGTTTTATTTAAGTAAATATTTCCACAAACAATAGAATATGGCTGAGGTTTTAATTCTTTAGGAAGGCAAACATAGTAAATACCCGGTCTTAATTCATTTGAATCTGCAGAAACAATAAGTGCTGTATCGGACAAAGCTGTTAAATAAATGCTTTTATCGTCGAAGTTTGAATTAATTCGCATTCCCAGATTGACTGGTTCGCTCCAATTAAGCCAAGTATCATCTAATCGGCGGGTAAAATACAGGTCTAATCCACCAAGACCGTCATTTCTGTTGGAACTGAAATATAGAGTGCGGTTGTCATAAGCTAAAAAAGGAGATGTTTCTATTTTTGAAGTATTAATTCTCGCACCAAGATTTTTTGGTTCAGAAAAACTGTTCTTTTCTTTATTGAAAAAAGAAATATACAAATCCATATCGCCGTAGCTATCGTCTCGCTGCAGAGCAAGAAAAAGAATATTTTCATTTGCAGATAGATTTGCGAAGTAGTTTTCTGATTTATTATAATAATTAATAATATTGATTGGTTCAATATTGGTTATTATAGAATCATTAAGAGAAGCAAAGTAAAAAAGCTGTTGATTATTTGGTTTGCTGCTGTGAATCAGCGCTTTTGAACTTGGAGTAACCGAAAAAAGAACATTCGATTCAATTGTATTTACTGGAATTCCCAAATTTCTTAATTCGGAAAAGCTGTAATTATTCGCTCGCTCTGAAATCCAGATGTCATCATTATCATATACACTGCCTATGTTATCTGGGTGTAGTTTTCTCGAAACAAATAAATATTTTCCGTCAATTGTTAGAACAGGAACAATTGTCGGTTGATAAGAATTAATAGTTTCAGAAAGACGTTCTTTGCAAAAGTATTGAGATTGGCTAAATAAACTTGGTTGCAATTCAGCTAAAACAAATAAAATCAACAGAATTTTTTTTATTTTCATTTTAATAATCGTAATCTATAATACAGTATTCGGTAATAGGATGTGCCTGGCAAGTTAGAATAAATCCATCTTCGATTTCTTTTTCTGTTAAAGCATCGGTGTCGTCCATAACAACTTTTCCATCAACTAATTTTGCTTTGCAAGTGCCACAAGCTCCAATCTGACAGCTAAAAGGTGGCTCTAAAGCATTGTTTAATGCTGCCTGTAAAATGCTTTCTTCTTCCGACACTTCAATTTCATTCCATTCGGCGTAAAGCTTTATTCTAACTTTTTTATTCATATATTTCTTATAATTTTTCTTATTATTTAACGAATTAATAAGAATTTATTGCAAATAGAAGAATTATTATTTTACAAATCTATACCAAACCGACAACAAGTAGTGCAAAATATAATTGTCATTTTGAATTCCCTTAAAAAGAAAAAACTTTATTTAAAAAGGAGATGGCATAATTTTACCCTGTCATTCCGAAACGAAGTGAGGAATCTCACAACTCCTTGCTACCACTGACTTTGAGATTTCTCACTTCGTTTCGAAATGACATTATGATTTTGCACTATTAGTTAGCGGTTTGGTATTATATACTTTTCTTCTATAAAAATAATTCCGAATTCAAAATTTTTCCTTTTGTTTTTTCCAAAAATTATACTTAAATTAAAAATAATATTGTAAGTATTGATAATTTAATATATTAGCTTTTTTTATGGCGTATATTTACAAAATTATTTTTTTGCAATTATTCCATATTTCTTTTTATATCAATGCGAAAACAAGTAATTGAAAAAAAGTTCTACAATAAAATTAATAAAGGAAAAACAAATGAAAAAAATTACACTTTTCGTTTTTCTAATGCTTTTAAGCGTTAGCTACATCTTTTCTCAGGAAATAACAGAAGGAAGAGAATTTTGGTTTGGACTGCCATATTGCAAAATGAAGCAGCACGAAGATGTTCGAGGTGATTATCCAATTAATATTTGGATTACTTCAAGAGAAGATACAAAAGTAACTATGACTATTCCAGAAACTGAAGTTGTTAAAAATTTTAATATTCGTGCTAATCAAGTTACTCAAGTTGTATTCGATGACCAGCTTATGTGTAGGGAATCCGAGGTAATTACAAACAATGGTATCCACTTATTAGCAGATAAACCAATTTCAGTTACTGTTTATTATTCTTACGAGTTGACTGGCGAAGCATTTAATGTTTTGCCTCTTGAAGCGCTTGGTAAAGAATACGTAACATTAAATATGTATTTAGACCAGATTGACGAAATGAAACCGCCGCAAATACTCATTGTTGCTACTGAAGATAATACAGAAGTGGTTTACACCCCAACAAATCCAACTGAAAAATTAGATACAGGGCAGCCCGATACGATTACTATGATGAAAGGGCAAACATTTTTAATTCTCGGTGAAATGAACTCTGACTTAGTGCAAAACTGGAACAGCGACATTACTGGCACTTATATAAAAGCTAACAAACCGATTGCTGTTTTTTCCGGACATACAAAAGGTGCTTTTCCAAGATATTACGTTGGCTACAGAAGTAATTATACAGACCCCTATGGACTTTTTTCACGTAATATATTAATTGAACAAATGCCTCCTTTTAATTTACTTGGAACAGAATATATAACTGCACCTATAAAATATATTGACAGGCCCCGGGGTTTAAGTGGTGTCGCTGATGATTTTGGTGATTTAATCAGATTTGTTGCAACGCAAGACAATACAATAATCTATCAGATGAGGCAAGATGGTTCCGGCTTAATGCAAATTAGCAACAATTTAAACCGTGGTGAATATTTGGATATTACAAATCAGGAACTTGCAGCTTATTATAAATCTAACAAACCCGTCCTTGTGGGACAGTATGGAAAATCATGGTGGAATGAGCCCGGAATGATGGGCATTATTGGAAAAGGCGATGAGCCACAAAATCCACATAAAAGCGGTCAAGGTATGTTACTTACAATTACTCCAGTTAATCGTTGGATTAATTATTCTTTTTTTAAATCACCAACTGCTATAGATAACTTTATTTATTTGACTTTTAAAGATGAAGATAAAGAAAATATTTTTTATGACGGTCAACCTATTGATTCTCTTTGGGGAAATGCAATTAATAATATTGATGGTACTCCTTATGCTTATATAACCACACAAATCCAAGCCGACGACCATAATCTTGAAGGAAGAAATGGTGCTAAGTTTGCTGGATATGCTTATGGTAACTGGGACAGAACAAAAGACGGTTTTGCTTATGGATATCCTGTCGGTATGAATTACGCTAAATTATGCAATGATTCTATCAGAGTAGAAGATACAATAACAAATGGGAATGTTAAAGGAACTGCTTTTGCTATTGATATTGATACTGTTGATTGCGCTGGAATAAAAGATTTATATTTTAAAAGTGGTTTAATAAATTATACTGTTTCTATTTCTGATTTTTCTTTTAATGATAAAAATGTGCATTTTGAACTAGAAGTAATGGATAAATTAAAATATGCTTATGCAAAAATGTATATTAATACTGTTTCTGGTAGTTCAATTGAAAAGATTTATACTTATCAATATAAATTTACAGAATCTCCTAAACCACCAATTTTAATTTCACCAAACAACAACGCATTTAACATATATTATAAAACAGAATTATTATGGCATGAATCTGATTCGACATATTCTTATCAAATTCAGATATCTAAAGATGAAAACTTCTTGGATATTGTTGTTGACCAAAGTGAAGTCATTGATACTTTTTTTTTAGCAGATTTTGATTTTCAAACTAATTTTTATTGGAGAGTCAGAGCATTAAATAATGCTGGTTATAGCAATTGGTCTGAAGTATGGAATTTTAAAACCAATGAATCACTCACTTATCTAATTGAACCTCCAAAAAACTCAATTCAAACATTTGGTAAAATCAACTTCTTATGGCATTCGATTCAATATGCAGATAGTTATATTTTACATGTTTCAGATAATGTTCAATTTAATCCAGTAACATATTTCATTAATAATATTATTGATACTACAATGTCACTTGAAATAGACAAGTTTACCAAAAAATTATATTGGAAAGTTTTACCAGTTTTTGATAATGTACAAGGTACTTGGTCTGATATATATTATTTTAGTATTAAGTATGTTATTCCTAAGTTAATCAAACCTAGCAATGATACTTCAAATCTTCCTATTGAAGTTGTTTTAGGGTGTGAAGAACTATCATATACAGATTATTATAAATTTCAAGTTGCAAAAGATTCAAATTTTGTATCATTTCTATTTGGTTCTTTACAAAAAAACAATTCTTTTCATAACACTTTTTATAAAGATTTAAAATACTATTGGCGAGTTTGTGCTGGTGATGGCGTAAATTTCGGTGATTGGTCTGAAGTGTGGACTTTCACAACTGGCAATTTCTCTGATGTAAAGAATAATATTCAAACAAGTAATATATTTTCCATTTTCCCAAATCCTGCTGATAACGAACTTTATATTGAATTTTCAAATAACTTTGCAAATTATTGCGAAATTGAAATTATTGATATGCAAGGAAATACTGTTTCTTCAATCAAAAAATCAAATTTGATTTATGGAATGAACAAAGAGCAAATCTCACTCGAAGGTTTGCCTGTTGGCATTTATTACTGTGTTTTGAAAATTGGCGGTAACAGGTATTCCAAAATGTTTGTGAAGATGTAGATTCTTTCAAGTCATACTAGCAGCAAGCTGTTCGCATGACTTCCTTCCTATAAAGTCAGCAGATGTCCAACATCTTCGAGATGTTGGACATCTAATAAGAACTGAAAAGCTTTTTCCCAGTAGCACTTGGGAAGGAGAAAAAAAAGATATTCCATATCTTCCAGATATGGAATATCTACCTGACTAACAAGGAGTTGCAATTCCTTGTTAAAAACAATCGACCATCTGATTAACCCGATGGCTGATATCAAAACAATATTTTACTTTAAAAAAAGGAAAAACAAATGAAAAAAATTACACTTTTCGTTTTTCTAATGCTTTTAAGCGTTAGCAATATTTTTTCTCAGGAAATAACAGAAGGAAAAGAGTATTGGTTTGGGCTGCCTGAATGTGGAAAAAGCTCTGATGAGTTTGCTATGTGGCAAAATAAACCAATAACTTTATGGATTACTTCAAAATATGATACTAAGGCAACTATTGAATATAATAATGGAAGCTTTGTGAGTCAAAATATTAAAATAAATAAAAATTCTAATAATGAGTTTTATTTTTCAGATGAACTGATGAATACTGAAAGCGAAAAAATAAGAAATAAAGGTATTCACATTAGTTCAGATGACCCAATATCAGTAACAGTTCTTATAGCATACCAATGGACTGGCGAAACATTTAAATTAATACCTGCTGAATATTTAGGAAAAGAATATGTAACACTAAATTTGTATGAAGATTTTATGAATATGAGTTCTAGTGGAGGTTATGAACATAAACCAGCACAGGTTTTGATTGTCGCAACCGAGGATAGCACATTAGTTAGCTATATACCTACTGCTAAAACTGAAAAAGGGATAAATAAAGGGGAAAAAGCAAATATTTTTCTTAATAAAGGTCAAACATTTCTTATCAAAAGTAAAACCTATATTATTAATGATGTTGATTTATCTGGAACATCAATAAGTTCTAGCAAACCAATAGCTGTTATTTCCGGTCACACAAAAGGTGCATTTCCACAGTACAATCCTATTTATGATGGTGGTATAAATCCGGATTATATAAGAAATGTATTAGTAGAAATGATTCCACCAAAAAATTTACTTGGATATGACTATATTTCAGTTCCTTTAAAGTATCTAAACAGAGATGTCTTTGATATAGTAACAGATGACAGAGGCGATTTAATTCGTTTCGTAGCTACTGAAGACAGCACTATTATTTACCAGATGAATGAAAGTGGAACATCGTTTGAAATTATAAGAAATTATTTAAATAAAGGCGAATGGTTTGATATATTAAATCAAGAGCAGCCGGCTTATTATCATTCTAATAAAAAAGTTTTAGTCGGGCAGTACGGGAAATCCTGGATTAATGGTGCTCTTTATTATGGAAAAAAAGAAATACCTCAATATCTAACTAAGTATGGGCAAGGAATGCTTATGGCTTTAACCCCAGTTGAAAGATGGTATAATTCTGCTTCATTCTTCTCACCAGCAAATATGGATAACTATATTTATTTGACATTTAAATCAAATGATTACAATAATATTTTATTAGATAATAAATCTATATCAAGCTTTGAAGTAAATCAAATTCCCGGAACTGAATATAGCTATATAATAAGTAGTATTCAAGCAGGTTACCATAATATAAGTTCTACTAATAAAAATATCAGGTTCGCTGCTTATGCTTATGGAAATATGGACAAAGAAATTGATTTTAATAATGTGGGTTTTGCTTATGGATATCCGGTAGCAATGAACTACAACAAGTTTTGCAATGATTCAATAATAGTAAAAGACACTGTTTTTAATGGAAACATAAATGGAACTGCTTTATCAATTAATATTGACTCAGATGATTGCGGTGGGATTGAATCTATTGATTTTTACAGTAACATCGAAAATTTTATTCCTTTTATTTCTCCGTTTTCTATTGGTGATAAAAATATTCATTTTGAGTTGAATTTAGTAGATACTTTAAAAGATGCTTATGCAAAATTATTTGTCAGAACTGTCTCTGGTAGCTATTTAGAAAAAATATATAAATATCGGTATTCTTATAAGGAAATTCCAGGTATTCCCAAATTAGTTTCACCAAATAATAATAAACAAAATGAACATTTTCAAACTAATTTAATGTGGAATAAATCTCTCTACGCTCATTCTTATCAAATCCAATTAGCAAATACAAGTAATTTTTCTGCGTTAGTAAATGAAAAAACTGAAATTAAAGATACTTTATGTCCTGTTATACTGAATTATAAAACGGAATACTTTTGGAGAGTAAGAGCAAAAAACAATGTTGATTACAGCAGTTGGTCAGAAGTATGGAAATTTAAAACGATAGATACTTCAGTAGCACTAATCTCTCCTCTAAAAGGTTCAACAGCGAAAGCAGATTCAACATTATTTTTATGGAGTAAAATTAGTAATACAGAAAAATATATATTTCAGATAGCAAATGATGAAACATTTAATAATAATTTAAAAGAGTTCGAAACAACAGATAATTCTTTTATTATTGATGAGTTTTTCTATGAAACTGTATATTATTGGCGGGTTAAAGCAATTAATTCAATGGACTCTGGGGAATGGTCAGAAATTTGGTATTTTAAAACCGAAGACAATATTTTTGAAATTCCTGAAATAATCAGCCCAGCTTTAGATTCAACGAATATAAAAATTGATGTGGATTTTGAATGGGTGAATTTGAAATGTGTTGAATTTTTCAGACTACAAATTTCAAAATATAATGATTTCCGTATTAATTTAGTTGATACTATATTAACTCAAAATACTTTTTCTAAAACACTTGATTTAATTACTAAATACTACTTTAGAGTTTGTGTAACGAACAAGGTTCATAATGGAGACTGGGCTTATTCTCATTTTACTACCAGTATGATATCTTATTATGATTCAGATAATAAAATTAACAACAATTTCTTTATTTATCCCAATCCTGCTGATAACGAACTCTATATTGAATTTTCAAATGATTTTTCAAATAATTGCGAAATAGAAATTATTGATATGCAAGGAGTTTCTGTTTCATCAACAAAAAAATCAAATTTGATTTATGGAACGAACAAAGAGCAAATTTCTTTGAAAGATTTACCTGTTGGCTCTTATTACTGCGTATTGAAAATTGGAGGAAACAGATATTCCAAAATGTTTGTGAAGATGTAGATTCTTTTAAGTAATACTATCAACAAGTTGATAGCATTACTTCCTTCCAATAAAGTCAGCAGATGTCCAACATCTTCGAGATGTTGGACATCTAATAAGAACTGAAAAGCTTTTTCCCAGTAGCACTTGGGAAGGAGTTAATAGAAAAGATATTCCATATCTTCCAGATATGGAATATCTACCTGACTAACAATGGGTTGCAACCCCTTGTTAAAAACAATCACCCATCGGGCTAACCCGATGGGTGATACGTTCTTTCATTTTTTACCACAATTCTTATTCCCCTCTTGAGAGGGGACAAAGGGGTGTGTTCTTTCTTACTTGTTGCATCTGAAGCAATATCAAGGAGATAAACTATTATAAGCATATATTTTCTCTTTATTCAGAACGAACTTTTTAAATAAGGAAGAAAGAACACACCCCTTTAATCCCCTCTCAAGAGGGGAATAAGACAAGTGTTTTTAAACAATGTATCAACCATCGGGCTAACCCGATGGTTGATATAAAAAAATTTTTTAATTTAATAAAGGAATAACCGATGAAAAAAATAATTATATGTTTATTATTAATTTTTACTTACTGTTCACTATTCTCTCAGCAACTAATAGATTCAACAGAATATTGGTTTGCTTTACCTTATTGTAAAATTAAGACTCCAGAATATTTAAGAGGCGATTATCCGGTTTTAATTCACATTTCTTCAAAAGTCAATACTAAAGCTACTTTAACTATATCAGAGATTTCATACAAAAAAGATATAGAAATTGAAGCTAACAAAATAACTACTGTTCCTTTAAGTGATGAAGTGATGTGTAGAGAATCAGAAAGAATAACAAATAAAGGCATTAATATAAAATCAGAAGCTCCGCTTTCTGTTACTGTGTATGTTTATTATAAATGGACAAACGAAGCATTTCAGGTTCAGCCAACAAAAAATCTTGGTAAAGAATATGTAACTTTAAATATGTATGAAGATAGATCAGATGAACTTAAACCGGCACAGATTTTAATAGTTGCTACTGAAGATAGCACCATTGTTGAATATACTCCAACTAAACCAACAACCAACGTTAATACTGGAGATACTAAACAAATACTAATGATGAAAGGACAAACTTATCTCATTCTTGGAAGAGATAATATTAATCTTTTTCAAAATTTTGAAAGCGATATATCAGGAACATACATTAAATCTAACAAACCAATTGCTGTTTTTTCCGGACATACAAAAGGAGCTTTTCCAAGATATTATTCTGGTTATTCACCAAGTTCAGCTTATGGTTATGTAAATTATAGCAGGAATTTATTAATAGAACAAATGTTGCCTTTTGAAATGCTTGGAACTGAATATATTTCTGTTCCTATAAAATATTTAAATAGATATCGAGGTTTAAGTGGAGTAACAGACGATTATGGAGATTTAATCAGATTTGTTGCTATAGAAGACAGTACATTTGTTTATCAAATGAGGCAGGACGATTCCAGCTTAATGCAAATTAGTGCAGTTTTGAAACCTGGTGAGTACCACGATATAACTAATCAGGAAAAAGCTGCTTACTATCAAGCTAATAAACCCGTTCTTGTTGGTCAGTATGGAAAAGCTTGGTGGAGTGATCCTGGGTATATAGGAATAATAAAAAACAAAGATAATACACAAAATCCAACTAAAAGTGGAACTGGTATGCTTTTGACTATCACTACTATTGAAAGGTGGACTACTTATTCCAACTTTCATTCTTTATCATTTTGTGATAATTTTATCTGTATTACTTTTAATATTAAAGATTTAGATAATATTTACCTTGATGGTAGAAAAATATGTTCCGTTTGGGGAGCAGTTTTTCAAAAGATTGAAGGAACTCCTTATTGTTATTTTAATCAGTTTATTCAATCAGGGGAGCATTATTTAGAGGGAAAAAATGGTGCAAAATTTGGTGCTTATGCTTACGGAAATTTTGATCGTACCAAAGAAGGTTATGCTTATGGCTATCCTTTAGATTTGAATTATGCTCATATTTGTAGAGATACTATTTCAATCAAAGACGTAAATTTTAAAGGTGATATTGATGCTGACGTTTTTTCTGTTGATATTGATACGATTGATTGCGCCGGATTGCTTGATATAAACTATATTAAAAGTAAATATTATAATTATAAAGTTACTATTCCAGATTTCACTCCCGGCAGTAAAAATGCTCAATTCTTTTTAGATGTTATAGATAGATTTGAAAAAGCAAGGGTTACTATGTTTGCAAGAAGTCTTTCCGGATATACATTGGAGAAAACATATAAGTATTATCCGCCTCCGATTCTTATTGCTCCTCCAAATGCATCTGATTCACTTCCACTTATGAATAAATTTTTATGGCATAAGGCGAAATATGGGGATTTGTATCAGTTACAAATTGCAAAAGATGAAAATTTTGAAAATATTGTGATTAATGAATTAGATATTTCTGATACAACAATATATAAAGAATTGGAATACAGCACAAAGTATTATTGGCGTGTTAGGGCAATAATCGGTATTGATTCAAGTATTTGGTCAGATGTTTGGTGGTTTAAAATTAAAGATGCAAATAGTATCGAAAATAATTCAAGCATTGCTAATGTATTTCAAGTTTTTCCAAATCCAGCAGATAACGAACTCTATATTGAATTTTCAAATGAATTTTCAAATAATTGCGAAATAGAAATTATTGATATGCAAGGAAATACTGTTTCATCAATAAAAAAATCAAATTTAATTTATGGAACGAACAAAGAGCAAATCTCACTAAAAGATTTTCCTGTTGGCGCTTATTACTGCGTATTGCAAATTGGAGGAAACAGGTATTCCAAAATGTTTGTAAAGATGTAGATTCTTTTAAGTAATACTAACAAGTTGATAGCATTACTTCCTTCCAATAAAGTCAGCAGATGTCCAACATCTTCGAGATGTTGGACATCTAATAAGAACTGAAAAGCTTTTTCCCAAGTTGCACTTGGGAAGGAGTAATACCAAGTTGCTTTTAATAATAAAATATGTTTATTTGTCATTCCGATACGAAGTGAGGAATCTCAATGTCTGTGGTAGCAAGGAGTTGTGAGATTTCTCACTTCGTTGCCAATGACATCGTAGTTTGTCATTCTGACGGATGT
>CAZCLJ010000054.1:0-20089 GCA_964499465.1 uncultured Hyphomicrobiales bacterium | reverse complement strand
AACTTGGGAAGGAGAAACCAAGAATTTAATAAAGTCATACTATAAACTTGTTTATCGTATGACTTGTATAAGTATTATCTATACATATAGTTACGTGCTAAAAAAGCCAAAGTGGTTCATTAGGAACGAAGTGAAGAATCTCAAGTTCCGTTTTAACAAGTAGTTGTGAGATTCTTCGCTGCGCTTCAGAATGACAGTGTTAATAGATGTCATATCCATTTAAATAAAAGTCTTTCTTTTATCAGGAGGTTCGAAATGACATCTTTAAATGTATCTTTGAATGCAACTTGGTATTATGTTTAACTCTGAAATTAAACAAAAGTGAAGATAAAATTTTGAAAAATATTCTAACTGATTTTATAAATTTTTTAGCTAATTTAATAAAAAATAAATTATTAAAAATACTAAAAGTGATATGGGCTATTACATTGACTTAGAAAAAATCACTCTTGACGATTACAAAGCTAAACTGGAAGTTGGGTATTTGCCTCCAAGCAGAATGATTTTGAAAGAAAACATAAATGAGAGATTTGAAATTTTTAAAAAAAAGGGAATTAATAATCTTAAAGAATTGCAGCAAACACTAAAACAAAAAAACAAGTTAACTGAGTTTTCCAAAATTGAATGCTTTTCTGAAGAGTATTTGTCAATTTTGCTTAGAGAAATTAATAGTTTGCTTCCTAAACCAAATAAAATAAAGGAATTTATTGGAATTTCAACTGATACAATAAATAAATTAGAAAAAATCGGAATTAAAGATACTGTCAAGCTATTTGACAAAGTAAAAAATCCTCAAAATCGTAAAGAACTTGCTTATTCTTTAGGCATATCAGAAGAAGAAATATTGATTCTTACAAAACTTACTGATTTATCAAGAATCAAATGGGTCGGAGCTATTTTCGCAAGAATGCTGCTAGAAGTCGGTTGCGATAGCGTCCAAAAAGCTGCTAATTTCAATCCGGAGGATTTATACAACAAAATAAAACAAATCAATAAAGAAAAGAATTTTTTCAAAGGAAGTATCGGACTGAACGATATGAGGATATTCGTTCTTGCTGCAAATGATGTTCCAATTGAAATTGAACATTAACATTTTTTTTTCAATAGTTTAATACAATGGAAAATTCAAAACTAAATTTGAATAATGTTCAGGAAACATTATTTCTACCGCTTTGGGGTCGAGCAGTTGAGTCGCATAAGAAAAAGCCACTTCTATATGATGATAAAGCATTATCAATAATTAGGAGTATTCCTTATGATTTCTCTGTAATTTCTAAAAATATAAGTCAATTAGTTCAAGCCGCCTGGATTGCCCGTAGTATCTTTTTTGATAAAAAGATTAAAGAATTTATTTCTCTTTATCCCAATGCAACTGTTGTTAATATTGGTTGTGGCTTAGATACAACATTCAGTAGAGTTGACAATGGAAAAATTATGTGGTTCGACTTAGACCTGCCCGAAACTATTGAACTTCGAAGGCAGTTTATTGAAGAATCTGAAAGACATAAGTTTATTGCTGAATCTGTCTTTAATCAAAGTTGGTTTGATTTGATACCAAATAAGAAAAATCTTATGTTTTTAATAGCCGGTGTGATTTATTATTTTGAAGAGCAGGAAGTAAAAGGGCTTTTTAATGATTTTCATAATGCTTTTCCCTGTGTTGAACTGATTTTTGATTATAGTTCAATCAAAGGTATGAAAATTTCAAATAAGAAGGTGATTGAAAAAGGCGGAATGAGTAAATCTGCTTGTTTGAAATGGGGAATTGACAATATTTATGAAATTGAAAAATGGGGTAACTATCTTAAAGTTATTGAAACTATGCCGATGTATAAAGAGCATAAGAATAATTTTTCATATTTTAAAAGATTAGGAATGAACATAGCTGATAAATTGAAAGTAATGTCACTTACTCATATTAAGATTAATTAGGATTATTATGAAAGAAATAATGCGCTGTCCCTGGACAACAACTAATGAATTAATGATTAAATACCACGATACAGAATGGGGGGTTCCTGTTCACGATGATAGAAAACTCTTTGAATTTATCGTTCTTGATGCTTTTCAAGCAGGACTTAGCTGGTCAATAATTCTAAATAAACGTGATGCTTTTCGTTTGCATTTAGAAAATTTTGAACCCGCAAAAATTGCTGCTTTTAATGAAGAAAAAATATTAAAATTAATCGCTGAACCAAGCATAATAAGAAATAAGCTAAAGATTCGGGCTACAATAGAAAATGCAAAACAATTTTTGAAAATTCAGGAAGAATTCAGTAGTTTTGATAAATATATATGGAGTTTTTCAGATGGAAAGACAATCCACAATGCATGGGAGGATTTGATGCAAATTCCGGCAAAAACAGAACTTTCAGACAAAATGAGCAATGATTTAAAGAAAAGAGGATTTAAATTTGTTGGTTCTACAATTTGCTATGCCTTTATGCAAGCAGCAGGAATCGTAAATGACCACATTGTTTCTTGCTTCAGATATGATGAAATTAAGATGCTTTCAGGAAAGTAGTTTTTATAAATTAGAACTCCTGACCCCATAACGATTATAAATGAGTTAGGAGATTTGCCTCGTAAAGAACAATTAAGCAGTTAGCAAATATCGTTCTATTAGTTATTGGTCATTAGTCATTTGTCATTAGTTTGTAACTACTAATGACAAATGACTAATAACTAATAACTTAATGATAGTATTATTTTAAAAATTTCACTTCTCATAATAAAATATACGAAATAGCAAACTTAGAACTCCTGATACTTCGTAGTTTGTAATTTTGCATGCTTGTCATTCTGAACGAAGTGAAGAATCTCACAAGTAATTGCTAACACGAAACTTGAGATTCTTCACTTCGTTCAGAATGACAACTTTTTGCTATAATTTGCGCAATAATTCTTTACGAGGCAAATCTCCTAACTCCTTTATTTTTGTAATGGGGTAAGGAGTTCTGAATCTATTCCTACAAAACCTTCCGAAGATTTTAAAACTTTCGGAAGGCTCCTTATGCTTTACGAAAGTCAAAAAACTAATCTTTCTAATCTTTCTAAACTATCTAATCTATATAGTATTTGCGTTTTACTGGTTTAGAATTAATATGCTAATTTCACTTCTTTAACTTCGGGAAGTTTTAATTTTAAAATTCTTTCTACTCCACTTTTAAGAGTCATAGCTGCACCGGGACATCCAGCACAAGCGCCAGCAAGTTGCACGAACACAACACCATCTTCAATACTATGTAAACTAATGCGTCCACCATCGGCTTCGATATATGGTTTTATATCTCTGTCTATTATTGTTAGCACCTGGCTAAATAATGCTTCATCTTTTTCAGTCATTTGAGTTCCTTGTTAAATTATTAATGCTATTATTAACGAAATATTAGTATTATTATTGAATAATAATTATTGTTGAATTAAACTCTTTAATCTGTTGATTGAACTTATTAATTCCTGTTCATTCCAAAAAGCAGATGGTCTTATGTTAAGTGTTCTTATTCTGTTCTTTAAACGAATTTTTATTATTTTTAATTTATTGGGTAAACTTTTATATCTTTGTTTCACAATTGTTATATAGTCTATATCACTTAATAAATATTTTTTTTCAGCAAAACGACTTTTAAAAATCAAAAAATCTTTTCCTACTATTATTGTAAGATTTTTATAAAAATCAAAAACAACAGTAACAAATGAAATGATTATAAATGCAGCAAGCAAAATAACTATAGGGTCATTCAGAACTAATGAATAGGTGCCTTCGGTAAATCTTCCCCTTAATAAAGCAACAATTATTAAAGCAAAAGCATAAATAGCGATAAACTTCCAGTAGTGGTCAAGCCGCTTTTTAAAATGTTTATCTTTGTTTTCCAAAATCGTTTTCATATTTTTTACCTCACATTTAAAACGAAATAATTGTATATTCTTCCATCATCGAATTAAAAATTTCAGTAGGTAGGCTATTAAAATTAGGATAATCACCAACTTTAGTGTATTTCTTTAAAACAAAAGGTAATCCATTAGTCTCAAAGAAATGGGGAGAATCGCAGATTTGAAAATGTAAGTGAGGACAATCTGAATTGCCGGAATTTCCTAATAAAGCAATAGGGGTACCTTCAGTGATAACATCTCCGGGTTTGACCATAAAAGAGCCGGGTACACAATGAGCATAAAAAGCATAGTGGCTGTTTCCAATATCAAGGATTAAGTAGTTACCACCCAATTCATCTACATCTGAAAAAGTAATATTTTTAGAGTTTCCAGCATTTTCAGGGCGGCCATCTTTAATTGATATAACAGTTCCATTTGCAACTGCAAAAAGAGTATCTTTATAATTATAATATGATTCATTTACAGTAGGGTCGCCATTAAAATACTCTCCCTGTTCATCTATTTGAATATTATCAAAAGCATAGCGTTCACCTGTTCCTATCCTTCCATTAACAAAGAATAATGTATAAAAGTGATATGCTAAAGTAGATTGGTTAATAAAAAGCCAGTTATCGCCTTTTACCGGGGAGCTAATGCTGATAGGAGTTTCGTTTTTGCGAGGTGAAAATGTTCCGCCTTCAAAAGATATATCTTTATTATTAATAGTATCTCTAAAATAAATGATATGAGATATTTTATTTGGAAGGGCTTGACCTAATGGAATTTTTAGCTGAATTGAAGTATAATATGAAGATATGCTATCTAATTGAAAATACGGATTAGTTGGCAATGGATTTTTGTAAATCATCACGATTTCAGAGCTATCAATACTCATCAGTTCAATTTTGGTATCTGCATCAATTATTTTAATTTTTTGCAATTTTAATCCTTGCTTTTCATATTCCCACATTTTTAAAGTATATCCAATTCTGACATATTTTTCAGTTTTAAACGGAATATCGTTAATTATTACTGATATTGAATGTGAATCCTTAGGTTCATTGCTGGTTATATCGTCCTGACAAGATACTGTCAGTAAGCTTAGAATTAATAATACAAATAAAATGCTTTTCATTTTAACACTCCTTTATTATATTTTACAAAGCTATTAATTTTCCTGATTATTTACAAAATATTTAATTAAAAAGAGGATATTAATTTTTGAGTTAGTAACTCACCTTACGCATTCCCTTCTTGAAAGGGGGCAGGGGTGTGTTCTTTTTTACATATTAAAAAAGTTCTTTCTGATTAAAGAGAAAAAATATGCTTATAAAAATATATCTCATTGATATTGCTTCAGATCTAAAAAGTAAGAAAGAACACACCCCTGCCCCTCTCAAGAGGGGAATAAGAAAAGTGGATAAAAAATGTATCACCACTATACTTTTTTATTTCTCAAAAGAGAAATTGCATAAGGTGAGTTAGTAAGAGCAGAGAAGAATTTTACTCGGTTAACTTTACTATAGTTTAATAGCCAGATATCCTACATCTCGAAGATGTAGGATATCTTTCTTCTTAGATACAAGCTATGTGGTAGCAATGACATCTTTTCTTTACATTCTGGCGTATGCAAGAATCCATCTTAAAATAGCTCTTATATGCCATTAGTTGCTAGTCATTAGAACTTTTACTAACAACTAATGACTAATGACTAAAAAATATCTTTGTCCATTCTTTTTAGAGAAAACCAAGATGGATTCTGACATCCGTCAGAATGACTAATAAAGATGTCATTTCTTTTTCTTACTTTCGTAAAGTTTCTTAACTTTGCGAAAGTTGAATAGGTAACAGTAATATTCAATGTCCTATGATTGAATATTTGGAGCATCTAATCCGTATTTCTTTTTCCTGTCTTCTTTTCTGAGTAAAAATCCTAAAAGAATAGCAAGGAAACCAAGAGCAGCAAAAACAAGCATTGGAATAGTATAATCGTATATCGCAGTTATATCGCCTGCAGCAATTCTTTCAGCAACTCCCGGATTTACCCACTCTAAAATATTACCAATTAGCATTGGGATAATCATTAAGCCAATATTTTGAATCCAGAAAATCAAAGCATAAGCACTTCCCAGATATCTGTCTTCAACTATTTTTGGAACTGAGGGCCACATTGAAGCAGGAACCAAAGAGAATGCAATGCCAAGAACGATAATCGCAAATACTGCTAAGGCAACGTTGAGTGGAGCAACAGCATAAATTAAGTGAGCAAAAGTGAGTAATGCTGCACCGTAAATCATCATTGTTGCGCCCTTACCTTTTTTGTCAAGATAAAAACCAAGAAGCGGAGTTAAAATGATTGTTCCAATCGGTAGCATTGATGAAATAAATCCAGCTGTTTCAGGAGATACGCCTAATTTGTTCTGCATCATATTTACAGCATACTTTAAAAATGGAAATACACCGGAATAGAATAAAACGCAAAGGAAAGAAATATATAAAAATGCTTTGTTTTTGAAAATAATACCAATATCACTAAGTTTAAATTCTTCAGCAGGTTCGTTTCCGTTTGCTTCATCGCTTAGCTGCTTATCTAATTTCTTATCCATAAATGTATAAGTAAATATAGTAAGGAAGCCAATCGCAAGAAGAGCGAGACCAAAATAAACCGAATTTATTGGATTACCTGTTACTTCGTTGCCAACTCCGCTTACTCCTGCAATCATTGGAGAAAATGCAAAAGCAAAAGAAGCACCGAGACGAGCTGTTGCCATTTCCATACCCATAGCAAGAGCTAATTCTTTTCCTTTAAACCATTTTACAATAGCTTTAGAAACAGTAATACCACACATTTCAACACCAACACCAAAAATTGCATATCCGATAGATGCAACGAGCGCAGTTGGTGGAAGCCCTACCCAATTACCGATTGTTTCAAATACGCCAAAGCCAAGACCACCTTCGTAAAAATATGGTGTTAAACCATAGCACTTTATTAAACCACCGAGAAGCATTACACCGGCAGATGTAATGCCGGTGAAACGAATGCCCATTTTGTCAAGTATAATTCCAGAAAGAATTAAAAAGCCAAGCACGTTTAGCATATATTCAGAACCGGAGAAAATCCCATAAGTCGATGGTGACCACTTATAGCTGTTCTCTAATAATGATTGTAATGGTGCTATCATATCTACAAAGAAATATGCAGATAGCATTGTAAAGGCAACAAGGAAAAGAGCTGTCCATCTCATTCCTTTTGAATCTTTAAGCAGTTTTGTTAATTGTTCACTCATATTGTTCAATTATTTTTTTATAAATTTGTAAATTATTTTTTCCAATTTAAAACAAATTAAAATATAATATTAATTTTTTTTCAAAATATAAGATGCTTCAAGAGCAAAGAAATTTTTAATACAGGGCAGGAAAGAAATGGCATTTAATTTTAAAGCTGGAAGTCCGAATTTCATTTTATAAACCGGTCGTAGAAAAAAGAAATCCTTATGGAATACTTCATAATTACATTCAATAGCTGCTTTTGTGAGTTTGTTGTGATTTAATCTTATATTTCTCAGTCGCATTACTTCATTTATGTCCGGAGCGCGTCCACTTGAAATTAGTTTTATAAATAAAAATGATGGGAGCAAATGAATATAGGGAACTTTACCCCAAAAGTTTTGTAATGTGTGCTGATGTCCGCCAAAAGGTGAAGTGTAAGGTGGAAAAGTTACGTATAGCGAGCCACCTTTTTTAAGTAATTTAGATATGTTCTTTAAGCATTTTTTTGTATCGTCAATATGCTCTATTACGTCTCTAAGAATTACCAAATCAAATTTCTCTTTCCACTCGGTTGGAACTGGCTCGTTGATTATATCATTTTTTACAAAATCAATTTGCAAATTAGATGCTTTAGCAATTTGCTCTCCATCGTGCAACCTGTATGGAACTATATCAGTAGCAAGCAATTGACTGGCTCCCTGCTGAGCAAATGCCATTAGCACCCCGCCTTCTGCAGAACCGATTTCTGCAATGCTGTCGCCTTTTTTAAAAACGCCAAGTTGAGTCAAATAAGGAACAATATATTCTTTGCCTAATCTATATTGATAACCCCAATAATAAAGCGTATTTTCTGTTATTACTCCCGTTCTTTTTACTACTTCTATCAAATCTTCCATTTATTTTCTTTTTTTTCCATATTTTTGTTTTTTGCAAATTTAATAATTTTTTATGATTAATCATTATTACACTTTAATAAAACTTGTTGAAGAATTAAATTATTTAAAAGATTTTGTAATTATTGAATGTTTTACTCAGGAAAAAAACATTTTGATGTTTACTTTATATGACGGAAAAACGCTTGAATACATTCAATTTTCTGCACTTCCAAACAAAACCAGCCTTTTCCAAAGAACAAATTTTTCTAAATCAAGAAAAAATTATTCAAATCAATTTTCTGAAATTATTGGAAAAAAAATAAAGAATATTTATTTAGTTGAAAATGAAAGGATTGTGGCTTTTGAGATTCTTTCAGACAATTCCGATAATATTTCCTGTCATTCCGAATCGCAGCGAGGAATCTCAAATGTTGATGGAATAAATATTTTTTCCTGTCATTCCGAACGAAGTGAAGAATCTCACAAGCCATTGCTACCACAGAATGATGAGATTCTTCACTTCGTTCAGAATGACAAGAATGGAAGTCAGAATGACAAGAATGGAAGTCAGAATGACAAAGAAGGGAAACAGAATGACAAAGAAGGGAATCAGAATGGCAGAAATGAAAGTATTTTTCTTCACTTCATTTTGTTTGGTGCTTCAAAAAGCAATGCTGTATTGCTAAATAAAAAAAATTTCGTAATTGATTCATTTAAGAAGAAATCTGAATTAGTTAAAAAGGAATTTTTTATTCCAAAGTCCGGTTTTAATTTTTTTAGTGATGAAAATCAAAATATTGCAATAATCAAGGCACTTACTAAATGCGATTTGCTTCTTGGAAAGCACTACGCAGGACAGTTCTTAAAATCGAATAATATAGCTGGCGAAAAATTACTTTCTGATTTATCAAAAAAGGAAATTTTGGAACTATACAAAAATGCAGAGGAATTTAAAAATAATTGCATTGAGTATGATATTTTTTATTTACTGGAAAATGAAGATAGGGAGGAGCTGCTATCTTTAATTAAATTAGATGAATTTCCCAAAGTGAAAGATTCATCAAATTCAATAAGCTATTTAATTGAAAGAAAATTCTTTTCGAGCATCAAAGACCAGAGTTTTCAAAATGAATTTAAAGAACTTTTTTCTAAAATAGAGAAATACTATAATAAATTAACAAAACGAATTGAAAGAATTGAAGAGCAGCGAGATTTAGGCAAGGAAACCGAATATAAACTATGGGCAGAGTTGCTACTTGCAGCACCAAATCCAAAGACAAAACGGGGAAAACTAATTGAACTTTATGATTATGAAGGAAATCAATGCAAAGTTTCTTTAGACGAGAAACTGACATTGCTCGAAAACAGCCAGAAATATTTTGAAAAATCACGTTCTGTGCGGGAAGAAAAAGAACATAACATTTCAATTTTAAATAATTTAAAAACAAAAGAAATCAGAATAAATAAATATTTGAACGAAATGAAAGAAATAAAAGACAGAAAACAGTTAAAGGATTTTCGAAATAAAGTCAATAGTGAATTTAAGGAATTAAATCAGACGAAAGAAAACGAAGAACATTCAAAGTTCAGAGTATTTGAATTAAGCGGTGGCTATATGCTATACGTTGGTAAAAGTGCTGCAAACAACGATGAATTGACATTCGGGCTTGGGAAGCCAAATGATTACTGGTTTCACGCAAGAGGTTCAAGCGGTTCACACGCAATTTTAAAATTCAACAGCAAAGATGAGAAACCGCCTAAAGACGTTTTGAAAGAAGCAGCATCAATTACAGCTTATTACTCACAGCAGCGTAATGCCAAATATGTGCAGGTTTGCTATACTCAAAGGAAAAATGTATATAAACCCAAAGGTTCTGCTCCCGGAGCAGTAGTTTTAAAAAGAGAAGAGGTAATCATGGTGGAGCCGAAACTGCCGATTAGCAAAGAAGTTTAATACCAAGTTGCATTCAAAGATACAATTAAAGTGTCATTCTGAACCCCTGATAAAGGAAGACCTTTATTTAAATGGAGATGACATCGTTAGATGTGTCATTCTGACGGATGTCAGAATCCATCTTAAAAATAGTTTTTATAGGCCATTAGTTATTGGTTATTCGTCATTAGTATTTTTACTAACAACTAATGACTAATGACTGTAAAACGTCTTTGAAACCAAGATGGATTCTGACATCCGTCAGAATGACAAGCAAAGATGTCATTGGTAAGTGCAGCGAAGAATCTCACAACTTCTTGTTACCACAGACTTTGAGATTCTTCACTTCGTTCAGAATGACAAATAAATACATTTTATCATAAAAAGCAACTTGGTATAAGTATATTCTGAATTTGTTTTTATTATTCTTTTTTTTATGTTATTTCTAACCCAAAAACAAAGGAAGACCTTTATTTAAATGGAGATGACATAAGGTTTAGAAAGATTAGAAGGCTTAGAAAGTTTAGATTTTTTTAAACTTTTGCAAAGTTAAGAAACTTTACAAAAGTGTTTAGCTCTTTTTACTTTGCGAAAGTTTCTTAACTTTCGTAAAGTTTTGGTGGGTAAAAATAAAGATGTCATTGGCAAACCCAGAATAAAGCATTTTCTTTATCAGAGGTTTCATAGCGACATTAAAAAATTTATTATCAAAATTCATCATATCTTTTTGTAAAAAAATTTAATACAATTTCCAGTTGAATTAAACTTATTATACTTAATAATCAGTTATTTATAGCAAAAATATTATATTAATTATATTACTATAGAGAAATATATTAATTTTGTTTTTAATATTTTTTTTTCATATTTTGTCTTTTATAATTTTTTAAAAATATTGTTAAAGAAATTAAAAAATATTAATAAAGAAAATATTAAAAAAAAATGAAAAAGAAGAAAGAAAGTTAATAAATGAATAATCAAGGAAATTCAAACAATATATTTAAGAATAACGAGGAAAAGTTATATTCTCTACTTCAATCAATACCTGATTTACTTTTTCTATTTACTCCAGATGGTAAAATAATCGCTTATCATTCAACTAATTATGATAGATTGTTTTTACCACCTGAAAAAATTATCGGAGCTAATATAAGAGACATTCCAATCGAAAGAAAATATATTGATGAAATATTTTTAGCAGTAGAAGAAACGCTTAAAACTGGTGAGGTGGTATTAGTTAATTACTCATTTGTTTTTAATGAACAAACCAGCTACTATGAAGCCAGAATTATTGCAAATAATCAAAATGAAATATTTGCAATAATTAAAGAGATTACAGATTTAGTCGAAATTGAAAAATCTTTTTATCAAAATTTAGATGTTTACCAAGAAAATTATTCTACAATAACTGAATCAATTATTATTATAAATGAAATTTGGAAAATAACTTTTTGGAATGATGCTGCATCTGATACTTTCAATGTTTCTAAAGAAAACGCTATCGGAAAAAATATTTATAGTATTATTCAATCCCAAGAGTTTAAAAAGAAATTTGAAAGCTTTATTGAAATTTTTCAAAAAAATCAGTTTAATGATGATATTACAGATGAATTTGAAATTAATATCTTAAACAACAAAAATATCGCTTCTCAATTAATCTTTAATCTTTCCAAAGTTAGATTAAGCGACAAACAGCATATCCTTATTGTTGTAAAAAATCTTACAAATATCAATTTGTTCCAAAATAAAGTCAACCAGAGAATTAATGATAATCAAAAATTCAGTAATGCACTTACTAAACTTTTTAATTTGAATAATGATAATTTCGATGAACTTTTAAATAGTGTTTTAAGTATTGGCTGTAATACTTTAAATATTGAACGTGTTGGTCTTTGGCTGCTTAATGAAGATAATTCCTTATTAGTTAATCGGGCTACCTGGGTTAATTCAAAACAAAAAATTATCTATGAAGATTCTTATAAAATATCAAAAATTAAATGCTTATTTGACTATATTTCGAGTAATCGCATAATTGCTACTGAAAGTATAGTAGAAGAAGAAAGATTTGATTGCATTGAAGATTATTTAAACAAAAACTATATTTTTTCCCGATTAGATGCTACAATAAAAATTTCAGGAAAAATAACCGGTATTCTAGCTCATGAACACATTAATACAAAAAAAATATGGACTCAACAAGAAATTGAGTTTGCCTCTTCTGTTGCTGAAATGGTTTCCTTGCATTTAGAAGCTAATTTAAGAAAGAATACTGAAGAAAAGTTAAAAGAAGCTAATGAAATCATTGAAAAAGTCTTTGAATTATCTCCATTTGGAATAATTATAATCAATAGTAATGGTAAATTAGTTTCTATTAATGAAAAAGTCTTTGAATTTTTCAACATTCCAAACGATTTATATAAAAATAAGCAATATGATAAAATTTCTGAGATTATTAAAGAACAAGTTGGTATTTCAAAATTTGAAAGCAATAATCCAATGAAATATGCTTTAGAGAAAAGAACTGATATAATCTACGATTCAATAAAGACTAAAGATGGACTACAATTTGAATGTTATATTTCACCGATGATTAATAAAGATAATGAATATAGTGGAGCTGTGCTTTTCTTGGAAAATGTAACTAAATTTACAAAATTTCAATAATAATATTTGTTCTTATACCAAGTTGCTTTCATAAATACAATTAAAGTGTCATTTCGAAACGAAGTGAGAAATCTCAAGTTTCGTGTTAGCAATGACTTGTGAGATTTCTCTCTGCGCTTCGGAATGACACATTAATTATATTTATGAAAGCAACTTGGTATAAACTATCTAAACCTTCTAATCTTTCTAAACCTTCAAACCTATCAGTTTTATGGAAACTAATTCTTCATTAAACTGTTATTTTCCCAAGTAAATTGATATACTGTTTTTGCACTATCAGAGCATACAATATTATACTTAATACTCATTGGAGTAATGATTTGAGCATTGGAATTCTGAAATTTTACTTTTTTATCAACATCAACTCTAGCCATTATAATTTCCTTTGCTGCACTATCGGTAATAAATCCATCAACACGGATTGTGTATCTTTTTCCGAATGTTGCTCCATCTCCAAAAATAGTAGAGTCAATTTTTGATAATTCACTACTACCTTTTTCCTCCTTGTTTGGACCTTCTTTTTCAGAGCAGGAAACGATAACTATGCTAAAACAGGCAATTAGAATCAATAATAAATTTTTCATAGCAATTCTTTTAATTAATAATAAAATTTTAAACTAAATTACAATAGAATTTGTTTTTATACAAGAAAAATTATCTGCAACTTGAGCAACGCCCACAAACAGATTGGTATTCATCATCTTCAAAATAATCTAAAATAAAATTTCTCTTGCATTTATCAGTTTTAGCATATTCAAATACTAAGTTTGCTTTTTCGTAAGCCCTGTCCCTACGCCTTTTTATATCTTTGAAATCAACTGGAATTTCGTTGTCTTTTCTTCTTTTATCAAGCAAAATAATTCCCGGCGGCGTGGGCATAGTAAAATCAATTAAACCACTTAACTTGAATGAATTAAGAGCAGTTATAAATTCATCATAGTGAAAAAAATACTTCTTTAAAAAGTAGCTTATATTAAATTCAACCGGACGACTGAATGCCGAAGACGAAATTGAACGAAGTATTGCTTCCAAAATCTTTTTTCGTTGCCCTGTAATGTTTGTGTAATATTCTAAAAATCTTTCGCGTGAACTATTTAGTTTGATTAATGAAGGAACAAATTTTGCATTCTCAGTGATGATTTTTGCTTTATCAAGAAATTTTAAAATGGACTGGCAGGAATAAATTGGAATTTTGGATAAATTTGAGATTTGCTCTACTGAAAGTGTTATTGGCAAAGATGACATTTCATTGATTTTTACGTTATGAACATCATATAGAGCATTATAAACACAAACAAATTCATTGAAAAAAGGATAATTTGAATTAATAAAAAAGTCTTGCAAATAAGTATCATTATCGTTATAAAACAAATAGCAGTAAGCTCCTTTTCCATCACGGCCGGCACGTCCTGCCTCCTGATAGTATGCTTCAAGGGTTTGCGGTAAATCTGTATGAATGACATTGCGGACATTTGCTTTGTCAATTCCCATTCCAAAGGCATTTGTAGCAATAATCACAGAACTTTCATTATTCAAAAATGCTTCCTGTGTTTTCTTGCGCGTTTTGTCTTCCAGCCCGGCGTGATAAATTAAAACATCGTGCCGCATTTCCTGAAGCATTGAGCCGTATTCTTCTACTTTCTTTCTTGTGCCACTATATATAATTGTAGAGCCACTTTTGGTTTTATCCAGAACACGGGAAATGCTGTTTTCTTTCTTGTAAGTTACTTCTTTTGTAATATAATGCAGATTTGGTCGGTCGAAACCACGTATGAATTTCTTTACATTCTTTATTTTAAGCGATTTTATTATATCGTTCTGGACTTCTGGTGTAGCAGTTGCGGTAAGGGCAATTATTGGTATTTGAGGCAGTTCTTCCAATGCCCTTGAAATAAGCAAATAAGAAGGGCGGAAATCGTGTCCCCATTCTGAAATACAGTGAGCTTCGTCAATTGCCAGAAAAGAAATGCGTATGAGTTTCAATGCTTCAATAAAACGATTGCTGTCAAGTCTTTCGGGAGCTATATAAACAATTTTGTAGTTCCCTTCAATCATTTCGTTTATACGAAAATTCATTTGCTCAAGTTCAATAGAACTGTTTATAAATGTTGCAGGAATATTGATTTTGCTTAAAGTATCTACCTGGTCTTTCATCAATGCAATTAATGGGGAAATCACTATTGCAGTTCCATCAGAAATAATTGCCGGGAGTTGGTAGCAAAGCGATTTTCCGCCTCCTGTCGGCATTACAACAAGCGTGTGCTTTCCTTCTAAAATCGTTTGGACAATTTCGTCCTGTCCTTTGCGAAAGCAATCGTGACCGAAATTTTCCTTTAATTTTCTATTTAATAATTCAATGCTATACTTCATAAATGCAAAATTACGAAAGATTGAGATAGAATTTATTTTTAATTTTACATTTTTTTTTGAGATAAAATTCAAAAAAATGTGTTTTTATTATTAGTGTATGTTACAAAATAAAAAAACTTTTTTAAATGAGATATTTTACATTTATACTTTTCTTTGTTCTTTCAAATGTTTTATTAGCAAATAATTCTATTGTTATCAACGAAGTATGTGCTTTAAATGACAAATCTTTGCTTGATGAAGATTACGAAGCAAGTGATTGGCTCGAGCTTTACAACACAACAGATTCTTCAATAAATTTGAAAGATTGGCGAATTTATGACAAAAACGATTTTTCAAAAGCGTGGATTTTACCAGACACAATAATTGAAGCAAAAAGCTATTTGATTTTATTTGCTTCTGGCAAAAATCGGTTTACAAATTGTAATTATTTAATTGAAGCAGGTGGAACAGGAACGGTAGAATGGGCAACTGAAGATTATTTCCATTATAAGTATTTAAAAACTGCTGGTGATTTTGACATTTCTTTAAACATTCGTTATTTTTATTCAAATTACTTTTTTGCTTTAACCGGATTAATGCTTAGGGATTCACTCACTGCTACTTCTCCTTATATTGCTATGTTTTCACAAATTCAAAGTCGCGGCTCTTATCATTGCTTATTTAGAACAAATTCCTGTGTTAAACCCGATATGATTCATGCAATTCACCCTATTGAATACCCTAATGTAAATGTTCGTATTCAGCGAGTTGGAGATACTGTATATACATTCTATTTGGAAAAGAATAGTTTATTTTGGAGCAAATCAGGTCAATTTTATTATAATAAAAAAGATTCTGTTTATTTAGGAATTTCAATTTCCGGCACAACAAACCAGGAATTGACCAAAGGCCTTTTTAATGATTTAGTTCTTCAGGGAGATACAATAAGTATTGCAGAATTAAATACTTATGATAATACAAACCATAATTATAATAACTACTTTTTAAGTGAATTACATACAAATTTTGATTTAAACAAAGATGGTGAAACAGTTTATCTTTGGGATAATACTGGTTTATTATCAGATAGTTTATTATTTCCGCAATTAAAGACAGATGTAAGCTTTGGAAGATTTCCAGATGCTGACACAAGTTTTAAATACTTTTTCCCTTCTACTTCAAGTTTAATGAATTCAAATGCTTGCGATGGCTATGCTGAAACTCCTAAATTTTCAATCGAAGCGGGCTGGTATGATGAAGGAATTGAACTTAATTTTCTAAATAATAATCCAGATGTGAAAATTTACTATACTTTTAATTCTTCTGAACCGACTGAAAAATCAATTCTCTATGATGGCTCAGCTATTAAAATAGAAGCAACAACAATAGTTAGAGCAAAAATATTTTCAGAAAATCTTGTTCCCAGTCAGATAGTATCGAAATCCTATTTCATTCAGGAAAATGTTCATAAATTACCTATTGTTTCTGTAATTGCAGATTCAATGGATTTGTGGGATGTTGACAAAGGAATTATGTATATATATAATCTTATGAAAGAAATGGAAATACCTGCAGATTTTGAATTTTATGAACAGAACAGTAAAAATCCTGATTTTACTGCAACAGCTGGAATGAAGCTTCACGGTTCATATTCCCGCTTAGCATTTCCTCAAAAATCATTTTCATTAATTGCAAAAAATAAATATAGTCTTTCTGAATTTAATTTCCCTTTTTTCAAAGATAATGATTATATTGAATATGATAAACTTTTGTTAAGAAATTCTGGAAACGATTGGAAAATGCTTTTTATGAGAGATGAGTATGTAAGTGTTTTATCTAACAAAATTGGTTTAACTGCTAGTAAATTTAATCCCTCTGTCCTTTACATTAACGGGCAATACTGGGGCTTACAGCATTTAAGAGAAAGAATTGACGAAGAGTATTTATCTACAAAATATGATATTCCAAAAAACAGTATAACTCTTTTAGAAAATAATGGAGTATTAAAATCTGGAAATAGAGATTTATATGATAAAATGGTTAATTATGTTCTTTCAAACGATGCTAAAAAATTTGAAGTTTACAAAGAAATTGAGAAATTGATTGATATACCGGATTTTATAAAATATATAATTATGAGAACCTGGACTTGCAATATGGATTGGTCTGATTATAATCAAAAGTACTGGGTTTCGCCTGCTTATGATAATAAATGGAGATGGATTTTATACGATTCGGATATTACTTTGGGTTATTCAAAAGATTATAATTACAACCGCTTTGACTTTCTTCAAGATTCAAGCTCTTTATTTTTTAATATTTCAATAAAAATATTTCAAAACATAATATTTCAAAATTTATTTATTAATAAATATGCTGATTTGCTAAATACAGATTTACATTGCCTTATTACAGTGCCTGTTTTAGACAGCTTATGCGATTTGATTAGAAATGAAATTCCGCGTCATCAAGAAAGGTGGGATTCTTCAGCAAGACATTGGGAAGATAGGATTTCTTTGGTGAAAAAATTCCTGAACAGAAGGAATCCAGTAATAAGAGAGCAGCTAATCAATTTATTCGATTTAAAAGGGACTTCAGAAATATTTATTAACTTTAATAACAAGCATAATGGATATTTTCGTATTAATAATATTCTGACAGAAAGATTTCCAGACGAAATAATCTATTTCCAAGGTATTCCCATTTCTCTCGAAGCAGTGCCAAAGCCCGGTTACGAATTTGTTAGCTGGGGGAATGAGTTGCTACCAGATACCAGCTTCCTCGAAATTGCTTTCGATACTTCAGAAGTCGTTTTAAATCCAGTATTTAGATTGAAAGGAAATGACGACAGAACAATTATTTTTAATGAAATTATGTATAAAAGTTCAAAGGATTTAAAATGTGGCGACTGGGTAGAACTATATAATATTTCTGATAAAACTGTTGATATTTCTAATTGGATTTTCAAAGATGAAGACGATGAGCATATTTTTCAATTACCACAAGGAACTTTATTAAATTCAAAGAATTATCTTGTGTTATGTGAGAGTGGGGAAGACTTCTCAAATACTTATCCTAACATCTTGAATTATATTGGAAATTTCGAGTTTGGACTTGGGAGACCGGACATTATCCGTTTGTTCGATACAAATAACAAATTAATTGATTCAGTTGCTTATTCAAATACTGCACCGTGGGACGCAAATGCTGATAGCACTGGATATAGTTTGGAACTTAATAAATTTAATATTGACAATAATAATCCACTTAACTGGTATGCTTCATTTGTTCATAGTGGCACACCGGGTGAATTAAATTCTGAATATGTATCAGTAGAAGAAATAGAAACGGAAAACGATATATATTTTACTTGTTATCCAAATCCTTTAAGTGATTATTCTGTAATAGAGTATGCAATTCCATCTAATACTAATATTTCAATTAATATTTACGATTTGCTTGGAAATAAAATCAAGGAAATATATTCAGGTATGGCACAAAAAAACAGAATACATTTTTCAACAGAATCACTTGCAAAAGGAGTATATTTTATTAAATTGGAAGTTGTAATTGAAAATAAAAAAGTAATGAAGGTATTGCAGGTAGTAAAAGGAGAATAGGATTAAGGATATAATTTCAGAACTCCTGATGGCTCGTAGTTTGGTATTTCGCAGTCTTGTCATTTCGAAACGAAGTGAGAAATCTCACAACTCATTGTTACCACAGACTTTGAGATTTCTCACTTCGTTGCCAATGACATCTTTTTTAGTCATTCTGGCGTATGTCAGCACCTGTCTTGCTTTTTAGTCATTAGTCATTGGTCATTAGTTCTTAGTAAGAATACCAATGACTAATAACTAATGACCTATAAAAGCTATTTTTAAGATGGATTCTGACATCCGTCAGAATGACATTTCATATATTCATATTAGTTATGATATTTTATATTGGAATTTATATTACATATTGTGATTAGGAATTATTAGTTAAAATAAATGATTTTTTAATTTAAATATAGACAGCATAGAATTTTTTATTCAATAAACCAGCATTGAATTCATTGGTAGTCATTTTTAAAATATCCATTGGGATGTGATATTTTTTTAATGCAGCAATTTCGGCGTTCTTTGTAATATTTGCTCTTTCAAAAATATTTTTATTTTCAAAGTAATCGGAAACAATAATTAAATCAATATCACTTTCAGGTGTATTATTTCCAGTTAATTGAGAACCAAATAAAGCTATACCTTTGAGTTCTATGCCTAAAGTTTGAATTTCATTTCTTAGAAATTCAATGATATTACTTACTGTTGTTTTATCCATATTAACACTTTGTTTGTTTGTTCTAAAATATTACTTGTAATCTCTTTTGTGTAAAATTTAATAAGGTTTGATAAGTCTTGAGGATATCTTGTTGGAATAGCTGCATCATTAATTCGAAATAGGAATTCTTCTGTATCAGATTGTAATACTATATGAAGCATATTTACTAAATACAATAAATTATGAGTCTTAGGAGGTACAATATTTAAATTTTTTACTACTAAAGCTTTTAAAGCTTTTTCTAAAGATAAATGACACATAAAAACACAATAAATATATCTTGAAGTAGAAAACATAGCTTTAGCAGTTTCAAAATCATAATCAGACTGAAAAAACCATTCTTTAAAATGAGTATAACCTTGATTTTTCCATATCAATATTATCTAATATAACATACTTTTAAATGACGAATTTATTTCAAAAAATTGTTAAAATTTTTAAAATCAACAATGATTTCTTTTTAAGTTTATTTCAAAAAATAATAAGCTAAATAAGATTGAAAAATGTAAATTTGTAAAATGTAAATAAAGGGTATTCTAAAAATGAACTGTACACAATAAAGCAATTGCTTAAAGTTTAGAAAGTTTAGATTGCAAAGCCAGAGAAACTTGTGTTAAAGTATTGTTCTTCTGACTTTGCAAAAGTTTCTTAACTTTTGTAAAGTTTTTGAAGTTAGATTCCTCGCTGTGCTGCGGAATGTCAAATATAAATAATTTTTATAAAGAAATATCAATCAATTATGTTAAATGGTTCTACTGGAAATGTTGTGAAATTAATAAAAAAGAGTTAAATTAGTAAA
>CAZCLJ010000053.1:0-20128 GCA_964499465.1 uncultured Hyphomicrobiales bacterium | reverse complement strand
TTATATTCGCCTCAGAATGACCGCCAAAATGTGATGTCATTGGTAACGAAGTGAGATATCTTACAAGTCATTGTTAACACATAGTTTGAGATTCCTCACTTCGTTTCGAAATGACACCTTTTCTGTATAATTTGCGCAATTGTTCAGTGCGATGCAAATGTCCAAACTCTTTTATTTTTGTTATAAGGTAGTGTAATTATTTATTGAAAACCTGATAAACATTTCTTGTCATTCCGAAACGAAGTGAGGAATCTCAAGTTTCGTGGTAGCAATGACTTGTGAGATTTCTCACTTCGTTTCGAAATGACACAATATAATAAGTCTTTTAACGAATTACAACAGTAGGGAGTTCTGAGTTTAAAATAAAGTAAAAAAAAGGGCGATAAAATCGCCCTTTTGTATTTTAATAATTCAATAGATTATTTAACAATTGTAATCATTTGAATTGTTTGGTTTTCGCCTGCAACTAATTTGCAGATATATTTACCATTTGCAAGTAGTGTTGCATTTAAATTAATGTTGTATTCACCGGCTGTTCTATATTCATTTAATAAATCAGCTACTTCATTTCCAAGTGCATCATAAAGTTTCAATGAAACCTGTGAATTTTCAGTAATTACGAAATTCAAGGTAGAATTACTGGAAACTGGATTTGGATAGCAATTTAAGCCAAATACATTTGAACTTGGAATAGTTTCAACTTTAATTGCGTTTCCTTTTGCCTGTGCAATTGTAACATTATTTGTATTATTGTTAATTTCACCAAGGAATTCATTTGTTACGGCATCGTAGAATTTAAAACTCTTTGATGGGTCATTAACAGTAATAGAAACTGGATATTCAACTGCCTGTAAAAGAATAACAGAATTAGAATTTTCAAGATTTCTACCGCTGCTATATCTAACGTCAAACAATTCAGATGGAGGTGCAGGTGGCATCTCAAAACTATTTAAGTCAATAGAACTGTTTGAAGTCCAATACAAGTCAGATGAAGCATTTTTATCACTAATAGTAAGTTTAGTTGCATCATTAAGAATTGATTGTCTTTCATTTAGGACATCATTAGCAAAAATACGTGATGTTCCATAATCAATCTTCAAGTAGCCATGACCTGGATATTCGTCATCACGACCAACTTTAATCCAATAACCCATACCTGGTCTTAATTCAGATACTTCAATATATCCCATATCAGTTTGATAAGACCATACACCAAATTGTTTTGTATATCTTGGTTGTGGTTCTCTTAAAGTTGAATTTGGAATAGCTTCAAATTTAATCTGTTCAATTGAAACTGGTACTGATAATGCACCTATAGTATTCCAACCGGGATAAACGCGGACTTCGTTATCATAAGCAGGAGAAATGTGCATAATATGAGCACCTGCAAAACGTGTATCTACTGTATCACTATATTTAATAAAGTAACCTACACCAGCTTTTAAATCAGCTTCATCTTGATATTGATTTTGTGTAAATTTATAAGGTGTATTTACTGCTTGTGTATAAATCTTCTTATAATTTAAATCCAATGGTTTTACTGGGATTGAAAGTAAGTTCCAACCTTTTTTAATTATTGGTTTATTATTCGCATCAATATATTGAACAACCTTTGGTAAGGTATATTCAATAACAAAAGTAGTATCCATTGGGTCATTCAATGTATATGTATAACGAGTACCACCGATATTAGTAGCTTCTCTCATATTAATATTAAATTTAATGCCGTTAAGAGCATCACGCAAATATAAAAGAGCATTTGGTGGAAATTCTTCTGTATCCCATTCTAAGATAACGGGGAAGTTATCGGAGCCACCAGCAGAATATTTACATAAATATTTAATTGATGTAGTTGTGTCATAAGCACTTCTGATATCACGTGAGCGTGGGAAATTGTAACGTTCTTCATCATTTGGAGCAAAATCACCATATCCATAAGGAACTTCAGTAATCATATCTTCATTAACTGGAAACCATCTTGCATAGAAACCAGTTGGAGCTGTAGTATGAGCAAATTCACCGTATAAAGTATCGACATAACCGGAAACATGCATTCCTTCTAAATTAAGGTCTGCTCTTGTGCCTGTTCCAAAAATTAAATCTGTTGATTGAGTTGCAGCACCTCTGGAATTTTTTACTTTTATTTTAATTCCTGTGTGCTCACCATAAACTTGGTCTAATTCCGGCTCAGCTGGATTTGCAAAGTTAATAAAAGTAATTCTCAAACGAGCTGGTGAAATTGATGCTGTTGATGATTTGAATGTAATATAGCCAACATAAACTCCGGCTTTTTGTGGTAAAGAAGCAAGTTGAGTATTGTCACAACGAATGCTTAATAAGATTTCAGGATCCAAAGTAGTTGTTGCACCATTGGGGTCACGGTCTGTTCCCATAATACTATTGTCAACTCTGAAAATTGTGCCTTTTGTTACCCAGTTATTTGAAATAGTATTTGGTGGCACATTTTGATTCATTTTGAAAAGTAACCATGGCTGGTCAGATTCAATTTCTAAATCAATAATTCTTGAACGTGTTGTGCTGTTTGCTAATTTAATCTTTCTATCACCAGAATTAACAGGTACTTCAATGTTTCCCTCATCGTCAGTTATTGGGTCAGTCATATGCCATAATTCACCGGGAGATACCTGTAATAATGAAAATGGTGAGGGAGTACCAATAGCTCTTTCAAGAGTAATATTGATTTTTGGAAGATTATCTGTAATATTGATATAAATTACACCTGGTAATGTTGGTTCAACGTTCCATTGTGAATTTGGTGGAGGATTTGTTGGGTCTGGAGGACGGTTATAAATACCAGCCATACCAGAGAAACCTCCCAAACCAGTTGTATGATTAAATGCTGTCGGGTCTGGATAATCAAATTCTACATTTGGATTGTATGGACGTAAATTCTTAAAAGGTGCTGTTGTAGCAACATTTAAATCATTAAATAATATTTCTGATGACTTTAAATAAATTAAAGTTTTACGTGCTGTTCCAACTAAACCTTCTTTTGCAATAACTTGGAAACGGACATATAACATTACTTCAAAATCATCTGAATTTGGTAATGCATTTGTTGACATACCAGTAATTACAATTTCCCTACCCTTCAATTTATCCTGTATAGGAGTTGAAGGATTAACAAATTCTCTGTAAGTATGATTTGTAAATACTTCCCAATCAACTATAAAATCTTTTGCCAATGGCTCTGGTTTAAATCTAAACCTTGGATCCAATGGGTCATTAACCGGGTGAAATGTTTGTATGTCAACTGGCTTTATTGCTGAACTATCATAAAGCATTGAAAATTTGAACGAATGAATTGGGTCAGCTTGATAAATATCAGCTGTCTGAGGAAAAGTCTTCCATTGATTTTTTATAAAAACCGGAAGAAGGAATTCACGGACTTCATTTCCTTTTGATGGTGGAATCCAAATTCTTCCATCAGGATACCAGTCCTCATTCCATCCATCTGATGCTCCTGTTAAACTCAAGAGAGGAATTTCAGGACGGATGGGCTGGCTATAAGCATTCTCAGTAAGCATCGAGATGAAACCCACCAATAATAGGGCAAAAAGCAAGCCGACGCTTCTTTGATGTAAATTATTGAACTTCATATTGAACCTCCATATAAAACAATTATAATTTAATATTTTATTAATAATATATTCTTTATCTTTTCTTTGTTTTGAATTTGAACTATATACAAACCATTTATAAAATTATTCATTTCTATTTTATATTCATCTAGTTTGTTATATATTTTCTTATTCATTATTTGTTTGCCTTCTATAGACATTATTGTAATATTTTCTATTTCTAAATTCTTATCTCTTATTATGTATTCTTCTAATTCCCTGTTATAAAAAATCTCAATTTTTAATTTTTGCTCCTCTTCAGTATAATCTGTTGAGGTATCTTTTATTTCACTTCTTATAAACTGACTATCACCGTAAAAGTAAGTGATGCAAGAGCATTCATTTACTTCTTTTGGCATTACACTCAATTCAACGATAGTATCATTCTTTTTCTTCTCGTTCAATTCAATATAAAAACCATCGCCGGTTCCAAAAGTACTTAGAATACTCGTTTTTAAAATGTTTGTTTCTTTATCAAAACTGATAATTTCAATATTATCGTTAATAGAAGAAATACTTTTTATATCAAATCTTGATGTATCGGAAATTGATATTTGGAAATCAGCACTATTTACCCTTGAATCTTTATAGCAGTAAAGAATTACATTAGTAGATATAGAGTGCTGTTCGAATGGAATTATTAAACTATCCGATTCAAACTCTGATGATAAAAATCTATCTTCTTTATTAAATACTTCTGCTTTTACAAAAGTATTTTCAATACTATCAACTTCTTTTTTAAAATATTCAGTAAATTCAATGAACGATATATTCACATAAGCAGTATCAGGACAAACTCCCAAATAATCACCAAGAAAAGCGATTAATGGTTTATTTCCTTCAATCAAACTCGTTGTCTTTAGAGCATATCCATAAAACTTTCCAGTGTCAGCAAAATTAAAGTTTTTTGACTGAATTCCTTCAGTTAATGTTCCACTTGATAACGCTGTATGAAACTTTAGCTTTTCCGGATTATAATTTATTTCAAAATTATAACCAGCTAAAGAATCTGTTTTTAAAATTTCTCCTATTTCAATAAATACAATAACCGAAGAATTTGTATTTCCACAAATGTCAACTACATTATTACTAACTAATTTAGCTGTAATATTTTCTTTTGCAATTATTGTGTGGCTACCAGATAAAAGCAGCCACACAATTATTATTATATTACTAATTCGATAAATCATCAGTGATTATCTGTTTAACAACATTTTCATTGAAACAGAAGTATTGTCACCGGTAAGTTTATAAATATACATACCGTTGCTTAATTGATTTCCATTTGAATCAGTACCATCAAATTGATATGAATATTGACCAGCAGTTAAATACTGATTTGCTAATACATTTAATCTGTTTCCAGATAAATCATAAACAGTTAAAGTATAATTACCTTCCTGAGCAATATTAACTGTAATATTAGTATTTGATGTAAATGGATTTGGCACGTTCTGTAATAATAAATCATTTCCAATAGTGCTGTTTTCAACTGGTAATTTGTAATTCTGATTTGCAACTGAATTATCATTAAATGTAACATTATTTAAATTCATTTCATCATCAGAAATTGCAACAGTTACATAAACAAGTGGAATAGATTGTTCGAATTCACCAGCGCCGGCAAACACAAATAATTCGTTTGAATAATCAAATAAGAATTTGTCATCAGAAATGTTTGATTCAACGTTTAATATTTTACCATTAAATTCAATTTTAGAAGCAACACTACCATTGAAATAACCATTTAATAGAACTGGGAATTTGTATGTATTATCACTTACTTTTGCAATTTCGCCAATATTAATGTTATTAGCAATTAATTCCTGTGGAACAATTTTCCCATATTGAACAATAGTATCAATTAGCCATGGTAATTTAGGTAATCTGGCACTAAGGTAATGAAGTATCATAGCACCGTCAAATTCTGACACCTGAAAGAAAATATTATTTTTTGAAGGAACGTTTACATAAGGTGGAACGTTAATATTTTGGTCATAATATTCATCTCTCCATGGAATGTTAACTTTAGCACCACCCATTGTATAATCATAATAATATCTGCCATTATGATTAACATCGCCGTGGAATGCCTGACGACCGCGAACGCTATCTAAAGGAGTTCTTGTTGCAACTGCATTTAAAATTAAGTAAGCATCATTAATAGTAACATATCTGTTTTGTGGCATACCGGAATGTCTGAAATTCTTAGACATATCAACATCACCATCACCCCATCTTGAGGTGTCTCTGTATCTGATAACAGGTTTGAATAAGAAAACGCTGTCAGTTGCTCCTGTTGGAGGATAGTTTAATGTTTTCTGTTGGGAAATAGCAGCTTGGCCTGGATTATAATAAAGTAAAGCATTTAAGAAATCATTAAAGCTACCACCTTTAATACCGACTGCTGCACCAACACCTACATTCATACCAACTGAACTGTAGCAAAATTCAATATTACCTTGTCTTGATGTTGTATCAGTAGATTTATATAACTTAACCTGGAATGAAGCAACTTTTGTTGGATTAGTTGGGTCATTTACGTTTAAATTTTGCCATTGTACTGTAAGAATATTATAGATATTATCATATTTATAAGAAATTCTTGAAGTAGCTCTGTAGCAGTGATTACCCCAATAAGGAGCAATAACATTATTTTGATAGCGTGCTTCATCGAAAGTAAAGAGACCTTCTGGCAATTCCTGAGAAAGTGACAGAGGATTATTAAATGTAACGAATCCATTTACACATACCCATAGATGAGAGAAGGTATTGCCATTAAATTCAAAGTTGAAACCGATTGGAATTTGAACGTAACCATTTATAGTATCAATAATAGTAGAAGATACTCTTGTAAATGATGTATGTGGTAAATAAACATCATTAACTAAATCAGCATAACTACCCTTTTTGATATTAACTGGCGGCTCAAATTCACTATAAACTTGGGCTGTTGCAGGTATTGAAATTAATATTCCAAGTACAAACGCAACCCCGAGCATAAATGATAGGTATTTCTTCATATTTTTCTCCATATATTTATAAATTATTTTTCATAATTTAACTGCAGACATCGGAATAACCGATGCCTGCATTATTTTATATTATTTTACAATTACCATATTATAAGCTGAAGTAACTGAGCCAGCAATCATTCTACAAGTGTATGTGCCACTTGCTAAATTCTTAGCATTCCAGTTTAATGAATATTGACCAGGTGCATATTCTGCATCAATAATTGAAGCAACTACGTTACCAAGTTGGTCAATAACTTCCATTCTAACTTTGCTTGTATTTGCAATTTCAAAGTTAATATTTGTATTATTATCAAATGGATTTGGTGAAATAGATTTAATACCAGTTTCAAATCCGGTAATTGGTTGTTCTACGCCACTTGTCCAATCGTAACGAATACGGAATGCATTAACAACATCAGTTGGTATGGTAATAGTACATATATCACCAGTCATACCGTATTGAATATCTGTTGCTTTCTGGCCTTCACCAGTACTCATATTATATCTAAAGTAATTACCTTGCGATACAGCGTCTGTTATCCACCATGTTGGGTCATTTGTTTGCACTTTTTGTGGTATTTCTGATTTGTTCCAGCTAATTCTTACTGGATAATAAATACCTGTATTACCTTTTTCACCACCAGCTTGGAATATAGCTCTATAGATATACTCGCCTTCAGTTTGTCCACCTTTAGGATATATGTTTCTTAAGGTTCCGTTTGTCTTTGGTATTTGCCATCTGGCATCAAATACGTCTTGATTTGGAATTGGAGGTAATTCAAATTCGCAGAAATTATAATCAAGTTTTCCTTCGGGATTATTATCAGAACCATCGCCGGTTGTTACCTCGGTTTGTGGATTTGCTGTTCCAAATTCTAATAACTGGAATGCTCCAGGTGTTCCATCTGGTCTTGAATTCTCTACCTTAACTGTAGCAACAAAATTAGTAACGTCAGACATCTTTAATCTGTAAATAAGAGTTACTTTATTGTTTGCTTTGTCTTTAACTTCAATTTTGATAGTGATTTTACCATCGGAATCGCGTGGTAAATCAAAATTATCAGTCCATACCTTTATAGTATCATATTCTTCATCCTGTGGGCTCTTGCCGCCATCAACGAACTGGACACTTAATCCACTTGTTGGTTGAAGAACTGTAACAGTTAATTCTTCTGCTGTTCTACCTTCAATGTTTGCTCTTAATAAATCTCTGTCGCTTACAACAATGTAATCTGTATATGGTTTTCCATAATCAATACACTGCACTGATGGAGATGAAACAAACATTGGTGGATGGTTTGTTGAATCAACGAGTAAGTTAAATGTTTTTACTACTGGTATTTTAGTTTCGCCATCAATAATATCCCATACAACTACTGTTACTTGCTCATCTTTTGGAGCATCAGTAATACTTGGAGTACCATAAAGAATACCACTGGTTTCATTTATTTTGAGCCATTTTGGAGTAGTTTTGAGTCCTGTTAAGTTCCAAACACCTGCTTCAGGATAGCATGGGTCTTTATCTAACTGGTCATAAGGATAATCTGAATAAACTAATTCAAATTTATGTTCTTGTCCAAAGTTTGCATCAAATACTTTAATCATCTTTGATGAATCAAGCAAACCGGGATTATAGTCATTATCTTCTCTGGCATCTGGAAGTGCATTTGTTGTAATTTCAGGTGCATAGTTGATAAATAATCTAATATCCAAACTTGTTAAACCAGAATGACCATCTTCTGCTAAAATGGTAAATACTGTATCGTTTACTAAATAGTCATTATATTGATTAATTGGTTTTAGTAAATTCTTTGCATCATTTGCTGGTATTCTTATGTTTAATTTTCCATAAGTAGTTAAATCAACACCAAATAAATCTGCATCTGTATCAGAATCATATTTATATAAGTATTGGTTACCCATCCAGTTTGGCTTGTCAATTAAAGAATAATTTGTTCTGCCATAAGGGAATTGCCAGTTTAATTCTTCTGCAAAGAAGTCTTCCATTTCGTCGTCAGTATTGAAATCTGCCTGGAATCTTAATTTATCTGTAACATTAGCAACTAATTTACCTTCAGATGTAATTCCGCAAGTGTACCAGGAATCCTGATAATAGATAGTATCTACAACTGTTGTAGTTTTGTCAATAATAAAGTTATTATTTGCTAATTGTTGTCTTGTAACATTTTCGTCTGGAATAGTTATTGCTTCCGGATTCATATTTCTTGGTGAATTATGAGGTAAGAATTTAGGTGGAATATTAACTACGTTAACATTGAACTTATATTCTCTTGAGAAGAAATGTGAACCAACGTCAATAGTATCTGCCTGTAAGAAACGGGCTAAATAATCTGTATATAAAGGTGCGTTCAAATATGGTTTAAAGAGATTAATAAATTTGCTAATATAATCTGCATCTAAGCCGGATAATTCTTTAAGTTTATCAATTGTTCTCCAGTGTGGAGGATAGTTATCTGCTCTAACAGTAACAAATTCACCTTCTGGAACTACGAATGGATTAATTGGCTTACCATTGAACTGCATCCAGCCGGAAGCTTCATTCTTGTCGGGACCTGAACTTGGAATCATCTTTGCCCAGAACCAATACATTAAAGCATCATTTGGATTAAATTTATATTTATATGATAAGTTTGTATATTCTGTTGAATCAATTATTGACATTGGGTCAATGAAATTATTAATATCAACTGCTGTAACTGCTAAGATTGAATCTCTTCCTTTTTCTTTCTCAGTTTCAAGTAAGTAATAAATACTTGTTGGGTCGCTATAGGCGCCTCTTCTAACTGGATAGAGTCTATTTTCAGTTAAGAAGATTTTATTCATAAAATCATCGTTCCAAATAGTATCTGGAATACCAAGTTCTCTCTTCCATGGATATTCTGAAGGAACTATATCAATAATTTTTCTTTCTTCAAGTGCCGGAATATCGCCGGTATAATCAGGAGGATTAACTGAACCGGTTACTACGAATTGAATACCTTTATTCAATGCTTCTGTTGGTCCGTGTTGCCATAAATATGACCTTGAAATGATAAATATTGAATCACCAACGCATACTGGTAATGCTCCATATCTTTCACCTGCAAAGAATGTTTGTTTGCCTTGGTCTGATGCTGGCATTGAAGGTCTGTTGCTAAATAAATTAGTTTTATTTGCAAATGCATTTGTGCTTTCATAGTATTTTCTACCAAGTAAAGTTGCTGCATCTTCATTGTATGGATTTCTGTTCAAGCTATCAAGAAGTTGGAATAAACTACCATAAGTTGGTAAGCCCTCTGCAATTCTTCTTGCAATACCGGGTTTAATAGCTGAAGCTGAACGGTTTGTTGAGTCTGGTACTAATTCTACTCTTGCTCTAAATATACTTCTTGCTTCGTCTAAACCTTGAATAGCATCTTCAGAGAATTGTTTCATATTTACTCTAATATAATCGCCGGTTGTTTCATTGATTACAAAGAATACTGTTTCGTTCAATACTCTTGGGTCATGATTTGATGTTTCGATAAATCCTTCATAATCAACTTTTGTTTCAATATATAAAGGATAACCTACTGGATGATAAAATACACCATTTGCATCGGCTTTAAATTCGCCCTGTAAATTTGCAATTAAAGGATATTTTAATTCAGAATTTTCATCTCTCATTTCGGCAACAAATGGGTCTCTTGTATATCTCTTAATATAGCGACCATTTGATGGTTGTGTATTGTCAGTATATAATTCAAATTTTGGAGGAATACCAACTGAGAAATCTTCAATTGGACTCATTCTGCGATTTGAATAATCTGCTGTCTTAATATCTGTACCTTTATCGTAAATGTCATATACAAAGCCAGACATCAAAAGTTTTTCTGGAATACTGTTTGGTGCTGCTGTATTTTCATCGCCTTGCATATTTAAAAGTGGAATTGGCTGATAATTAAATCTGTTAATACTTTCAAAAGGTCCTTGTTCTAACAAATTAAATCTTGGATTATCATTATTCCACCAAATATAACCTAAATGATTAATATTATCTGTATCTACAAAGAAAGTTTCTTTTACTGCATTTGCCCAGCCACCGTGGACATTGCTAATAACCATATTTACATTTGCTTCGGTATGACCCCAGTAATTGCTGCGTAATGTATCAACACCACCATAACCGATACCGCTTGTTCCAACTAATACACCTTTTGTATTTGGTGCATCTGGTAATCGGAATAAGAATCTGGCATTGTTGTCATAAATTGAGTTTGCAGAAATTGAAGAAGTATTTGCTGGTAATGGTCCCATTACGTTTGCATAGAAAATTGCACCGGCTAAATCGCTTGATGCTTCATTCTTTTCTGTTATACCAGGTAATGGTTCTTTAATGTAAGGACCAGTAATAGCATTTTGTAATAAACCAATATTATTATTTTCTAATGCTTCGTTACCTGTTACCAAACAACGTGTTAAGATGAAGTTTAAGTTATAATTATCAGAATAAACAGCGGCTCCGCTATAAGCTATATTATTTTGGATTCTTACTCTGTTTAATCTTACACTATCTTCTCTCAAAGCTCTGTTTGAATTTATTATGTCGAGTACATAAATTGCACCACCAAGACCAATACCGTTTTCTGGTAAATTGACCATTGGATGTGGATGGTATCTTCTTACGTCTAATCTTGCAGTATCGCTTGTTATTACTTTATTCCATGTTGCGCCACCATCGCGGGTAATCATTAAACTTGAATTATAAGTAGTTCCTTCAACTGGTTCGTTTTCACCAACCATATAACCTAATTGTGGTGTTACGAAGAATATATCATATAATGCTTTTTCAGTATTAGATACTTGTTGTGACCAAGTACCACCGAAATCTGTAGTTTGTAAAACAATACCATTTTCGCCAATAATGAAACCAATATTTAGTTTAAATGATACTTTAAAAAAGTCAACGTTTTCCGGTCTGTAATCGCCTATCCATGAAAGTCCGCTGTCTACTGTCTTAAGAACAATTGCGCCTTCGCCAACAATGTAGCCAATTCTTGCGTTTTCAAAGCATATTGAATGTAAATCGTTAAATGTATTTGAAGTAACAAATTCCCAACCGTTTAATGTGCTAACTTTAATAATTGTTCCTTCTGAACCGACAATCCATAAATTATCAGCGTCTGCCCAGAACATTCCGTATAAATCTTTTTCTGTAAAATTAGTTGGCTGAGCAGCAAAACCGGGAATAGTAGTTCCCCATGTATTTCCGCCGTCATTAGTTAATCTAATTAAACCATCATCACCAATTAAAGCACCTTTTGAACCATTAAATGCAATATTATTAAGTGAAGCACCATAAATCGTATTAATAGTCCAGTTTAAACCACCGTCAACTGTTTTGGCTAATATACCATTTTCAGATGTAGCAAAACCGATACTGTTAGTAACAAATGCTATATCAGTATAATAAGTGGTAGAAGGAGCATTTACGTATTCCCATTTATTGCCTTCTTCTGTAATTTTCATTATAGTTCCATTTTCGCCGGCTGCGAAACCAGTTTCCTGGTTTAAGAAAGTAATACCGAGAAGGTCGTCATTTCTTACGATTGTGCCGGGTATTTCAACTTGTGTTGTTCCTGTGCCGCTTTGTGCTGCAAGAACTTCATCTTCAACCATAATTTCATTATCAAGGAAACGGGTTAACATACCTGTTTGTGCTGGATATGGACTTGTTTTGAAAGTGAAAACATCATCATTTGAAACAAAATTAGTTGCAATATTATTTTTAAGTGGGTCAAAAACAACATTATCCAAGTCAGTTAAGAAGAATCTCTTAATTTCTCTGATTGGGCGAATAAGTGCGATAGCAGCACCGTTTCCATTCATAACTTTATTAGCTCTGAATTCAGTACCTTTTACTAAGTTAATATCTGCATCAACTGAATAAATAGCACCACCACCACGAATCAAAGGTTTATTATCAGCGGTAATTGCTGAGTTAATACCAACTGTATTTTCAACAAATTCTGCTCTGATAATTTGAATAGCTCTATTTTCGGGAAGAAGACCACGGCGGGATAAATCTACATTTATAGCACCACCGGAATATCTTGCAGTATTTTCTAAGAATCTAATTGCACGAACGCCACCGTAACCCATTGAGGAAAGACCATCAACACCACCGGCACCTGTAATAACAGGAGCTCTTTCGGTATAGACAGCACCACCAAAATATTGGGCTGCGTTATTTTCAAATAATACATAGAAACCATAGTCTCTAGGGTAGTCATTAAGTTGTGCTGCTAAACTTTTTACATCGTGTCCACCGAGTACTGGAGATTGTTGATTTCCCCAAGCAGCTTCAACATAAATTGCACCTCCGACGCCAGATGTATTATTAATAAATTCTGTTTCGTTTTCTGTATTTACTCTTGCCGGACCGCCACGGACTTGTAAGCGTGCATTCCAGTTATCAGAGTTTGTATAAATCGCTCCACCTTTTGAATAATCAGCTGCTTCATCAAGCTCTTCCAAATCTTCGTTGATATAGGGAGTAACTGTTGAGTTATTTTTGAATGCACCTGATACTATTAAAGAGGTAGCGTCAGTAACCAAATAAGGATTATCTAAAGCTAAATTACCAACATAAATAGCACCGCCATTGGCACCTTGTTGTGTAAATACATCTTCTAATATAGGTTGATATGTTGTTGCATTATTATTTAATGCTTCAAAAGTATCATCTTTGAATGTAAGTAATTCATCAGTAACACCGTCTGCTGCTTTGATGAATAAACTGTTGTTAACACCGAGACCAACTTCAAGTGGATTTTGACCATAGATATACATAGCACCACCAGCAGCGGTATTACGTCCATCTTTTTGTTCAAGAGCTTCATTGTCTAAATCGGTGATAATAAGAACTGGTGGATTACCAACGGCTTTTTGTCCGATATTTGAAAGTAATACTTTATTATTAGTAAATGTTACATTTCTAAATCTGCCAAGATAAATCGACATACGTCCATCATCATAAGCTTGACGGGCAAAATCATATTGATTTGGAGCAAGTGCGGCTGTAGCTAAATTTGGCTCAGCAAATTGCTCGTCAATATAATCAATTACTGGAACGAGAGCATTTATTGTTGAAGGTGCTCCGTCTCTTTCAGTAAGATTTGGATTTTTAGTTGGTAAATAATAAGTACCAAAAGCAAAAGTTCCATCTTTTGGAAGACCATTTGGTGCTTGTAAAAATTGGATAGCACCGCCACGATGACGAGCCATATTATTTTTGAATTCGCAATCAATGAGCCATGTGCGTGATGAGAAAGTAGTAATTGCACCACCACTACCATTAGTAAGAACTCTCATTTGATTGTTTAAATTATCTACTTGTCCAGTTGTTAAATTCATCCAAGGAAGAGGATTTGTAGCAAATGACTCGTAACCATAATATTTTGGTCGGTCAACTGTAGTATCTTTACGGAAGCCGTCGAAAGTACAATTTCTGAAGAAAGAAATACCAGCGCCTGGAAGAATTACAATATGTCCCCATTCTCTGGAGAAATTATCAATTGGCTGTCCGATAAAATTAATTCTATTTTCTTTAATATTCAATCTTGCAGAGTCTAAAGGATATAAGTTTTTGACTGGGTCAAAAGCATGTAATTTAGCCGCTGTAAACATAATAGCTTCTTCATAGCTAATCCAAACCTGATTTACCGTAGGAATAGTTCCTGGTATTGGAGTTGAGATTTTTCTTTGAACGGTATCAAGAAGAAGATTATAAACTAAATTATATTTGTTACTATGAATAGTTTTTTCCCTGTCAGTTTTCCATTCTGTTGTTTTTGCCGTATCTCTTTTATAGGCAAAATACCTTAGGTCATAATAACCTGTAAATTGTTTAATTAGATTGGTAGCATGTCCGGGAAGCGGAATAATACCATCTGGGTGGCGTGTATAAAGTGATTTTGAAAAGCCGTCCGCAATAATTCTGCCGCCAACAGAATCAATTAAACGACCATTCGGAGCGAACAATATAGTCGTTCCGGGTTCAATAATTAATGTTCCAGCTACTACATATTTACCGTTAACGATATACGTAGTATCTTTAAGTAAGATTCTTACATCATTGGGCTCTATTTTCCCTGAGATGTCCTGCTGTGGCCTCTGGGCATCAGCTTCCCAAATTAGGAAAATGCCGAAAAGCATCACTAAGAAGCTTAAACGAAACAATCGATGCATAATACCTCCGATTAAAAATGATTTATATTATTAATTTATGAAAAACATACATTTATTCTCTATATATATTTGTTTTTAACAAACAAAAAGGTCTATTCAATAACTGTGCCAAGTCGAACAAGACGGGCTTTGGAAAGCCCTACGTATTCAGAAGCAGATTCTAATATTATATCTTTATATATTTCAATTGCCTTGTCTTTATTACCAGCTTTTTCGGAGCAGATACCTGCAAAAAATGCGTATCTGTTTTTTGAACCGGGAGTTACACCAAGCTCAGAAGCACTTGTATAATATTTTACTGCATTTGCATAATCTTTTAACGACTCTAAAGCAACACCCATTCCTGCATTTGCGCCTTCCAACACTGTATTTGCTTCAGATTTTAAAGCAATTTCAAAATATTTTTTGGATTCTTCATATTTATTTAAGTTTAATAAGCAATTTCCTGCATACAAAGCAGCCACTTTGCCTTCTTCCAAACCTTCATAATTTTCAACTATTTCGCTAAGTCCAATAACCTTTTCTCCACGAATTGTTACTGATGATTCTCCTTTTAATGCAACTTCATAATTTGCTTCGTTATAATAAGGTAAAATTCTTGCTAAAGAAACCGATGCTTCTTCTTTGTTCTCTAATGAATCCGATTCTAACTTGTTCTTTATCAAGAAGAATAATGCTGTAATAGCTATTATAACGATTGAGTATGTTATAACTTTTTTACTATTATTTTGAATATAATTTTGAATTTTTTCGACAGTATTTAAATTATCCTGTTTCTTTGATGGAAAATTTTCTCCAATATTTTCTTCGGTCTCCTGAGTAATATTCTTTTTTTTCATATTATTTTAACTTATTAATTTATAAATACTTATATGCACGCCCGAAGGGACTCGAACCCCCAACTTTTGGAACCGGAATCCAACGCTCTGATCCAATTTGAGCTACGGGCGCCTAACCCATTCTTTTTCATAATACAAATTTATGTCATAAAATTGAATTTTCAATATTAAATTTCCAAATTAATTTGATATTATTACTATTTTGATTTTTTAAAAATTTATTTTGTGTTTTAATTCTAACAGTGTGTAAATTATTACACAACACTTTCAATTGCATTTATTTACATAATAATACTTAAAATAATTATATTATTACAAACTAATATTATTATTAACTGAACTTTTTCATTTCTAACTTAAAAACTCCAGCCCCCATCGTAGTTTTTTATTTCGCTATAAATATAGTTCTGTAATAAAAAAATATAATTTACCCAACTTTCCTAGTTGATAAAATTAAGTAAATATAGAGTAGTAGTGCATTACAAATAAGATAATATTCTTTAATTCTTAAAAAATATTAAATTTATCAATAGAACCTTTTAACACCTCCCCTGCCCCTCCTTATTAGGAGGGGAATAAGAACAGTTCTGTGTTTTAGTGTTCCCCTCCTAACAAGGAGGGGCTAGGGGAGGTGTATTTTTGTCCTTTTAAACAATTAAATAGATTTTTATATTATTCTTATATTACATATACTTACTACAACTAGGAAAGTTGAGTAATTTAATAAAACTGCAAACATAACAGCCAAATTCAGAGTTCCTGATGCCTCGTAGTTTGGTATTTCGCAGTCTTGTCATTCTGAATCGCAGCGAAGAATCTCACAAATCATTACTAACACAGAGTTTGAGATTCTTCACTTCGTTCAGGATGACACTTTATTAGGATAATTTACGCAATAATTATTTACAAGGCAATTCTCCTAACTCCTTTATTTTCGTAATTTGGCAAGGAGTTCTGAACTTGAGTGATTAATATTTCTATTAAGTATTGTCGTCTTATTACTTTTTTTTATTTGTTAAAAAATAATATGAATCTCCTACGGCTCTAAATATTTGCTTGAATTTATACCCAATTTCCTTGTTCGCCCAGTAATAGCTAATTACTGCAAAAACAACATAATTAGTCATAAGTCCAAGTGGAATTAAAAAATCATTTTTGCTTAATCCTACAAAGAAAAGAACTACAAAGGAACAGAGTGTAGAAATATTGACAATTTTCAGTAAAACCTTTGGATTGCCAAAAGCATTAATTACAGAAGAAAGTATAAGAAACGGAAGGAATGGAGCTGCAAAAAGCATTAAATTAAAATGTTCAATTGAGAGGTTGTATTTTGCTGGCAGAAACAGTTTAATTAAAAATTCAGATAAGCCAATTTCAAGCGTAAAAGCGACAGCAACGAAAGCAATGAATATGAATGAAATTGCTTTTGTATATAAATCACTTAACTGGTCAAGGTTATTTCTGCTAATATGACGCACTGCCGCTGGATATACTAAACTTTGTGCTGCTGCTATTGCTTCATCGAAAAAACGAAAAAGATTTTTTGCTGAATAATATATACCTACTGAACTTGTTGAAAAAAAGTATTGTATTACAAATATATCTAGCTGCTTCGGCAGAGAATAAACTGTAGCACTCAACATCAAAGGAAAACTAAATCTTAGCATTTCTTTTAATTTCACCTTTCCAACAAAACCAAGTATAAGTTCCTTTCGGGTTATGATTAAAGAATGAATTGAGCTAATAAGAGTTCCAGAGAAATAAATTACTATCATATCCTGAAAATCTAATTCTTTAAAAGCTAAAATATAATAAATCGTCAGTGCTATCATAACTCCGAAAAAGGAAGCATTGACAGCAAATACTCCGCTCATTCGATGGTCGCGGAAAAGAAATTTCAGGCAATACATCCTTGGTATTGTTAGTAATACAAGAATTGTAAGATATTCTGCAACATCAACTATTCTTGCTTCATCTAACAAACCGGATAGGGGATATCGAAATAAATAAAATATAAATGAACTGCCTAATGTTAAAATAAGAAGGAGAATGAGAGAATAAAGGTTTACAATTTTTCTGTTTTTATGCTCCACCCCAAATTGAATGATATTTTGAAGAGCTAAAGAATCAGATATGATGAAAATCCAGGTATGCAGATTAATAAGAAGTGCAAATAAGCCAAGGTTGTCTGGCTCAAGGTATTTCATTTGTAAGAGTGAGATAACTCCGTATAAAATATAAGTAACTTTGTCAAAAGCTGTCCAGGATACCAGCCCAATATTGTCTTGTAATTTCAATCTTTTCCCTAAAAGAATGTTGGTTTATGCAACGCAGTAATGTAACGTATGAGTGCTAATCATATTTTGAAGTAGATGCTTATTCTGAATTATTTTCCTGTCAATCTGAAATATTTTATCTCTTAACTGGCGTTTTCGCCTAATAATCCAGAATGCATCGCTAAGTTTTTCTTCGAGGTTATATGGCTCCTGAAGGTAAGCATTTTCTATATTATGCTTTTCCTTAAATATTTCGTTTTCTATTGTTTTTATTGTATTATTATATACTTCGTTTTCGTTTTTATTTTTAATCAAGTCATCAATCACACAGAGAGACCAGTAATATAGGTTAATCCGATGTTCATCTTTTGATTTGTAAGCTGCCTGAATATTATTCCAATATTTTTCAAAAAACTCTTTAGAATCTGATACGTCTGGATGTAATTTTTTGACTATCATACGATAACAGGTTGAAATGCTTTCTTTTTCCAAATAATAATTATTGTTCACATTTTTATTCTTAAAACTTTCTTTAGATGTTGTATATGAGAAACCTTGAAAAGATGTCTTCTGTTTCTTTGAAGAAAAACAAAAATAATCATATTGATTATTATTAGAATAAGAAATTGAAGAATTATTATTTGAATTATAGCGGTTTACAATTTCTATTTCTTTTTCGACCACCTGTTCAATGAATTCAATAGTATTTTTGGTAACCTTTTCGCCACTTTTTATTTTTGTATTTATTAACTGAGATTTTCTTTCGAGAGTGCGTGCCAACTTTAATTTATCGTCAATTTCACTTTCTAAATCTCCGAATAAACTGTCGTATTGGAATAGAATGCGTGGTTGCACTATGTTTATTAGTTCAAACCATTTATCCAAAATAGAAAGTAACTCATTACGCAGTTCTAGAATTCTGTTTTTAAGTTCGTTTGTATCTTCTATATTAATTATATTATAGTTCATTATTAACCAAATTTATTATATGTTTAATATTGGCAACTATTTTAGAATTTCATCAATAACCTCGCATGCAAAACGCAGATGAGGAATCACGATAGAGCCACCAATAACAAGAGCAATATTCATAGCTTCGTTAAGTTCGTCTCGGCTCGATCCTTCTGCAATTGAGCGTTCAATATGATATATCACACAATCATTGCATCTCAGAACAAGGGAACAGGAAAGCCCCATTAACTCCTTGTATTTAGATGGAATTGCCCCATCTTCATAGCAACGGGTGTCAAGGGCAAAAAACCTTTTAAATGGAAGAAAATCAAGTCCTAAGACCTTACTATTTCCTTCTGTTCTTCTCTTATGAAATTCCTTAATATGTCCCATTTCACTCCTTTTCACAATTACAGCTAATCAATAAATATGCCGATTTTTTTCTACTCACTTTAACAAAAATAAGAAAATCTATTGCTTAACCATAAAAGAATTTTTTAAGTTAATTTCAGTGCAACTAATACCAAGTTGCATTCAAAGAAACAATTTAAGTGTAATACTGACGGATGTCAGAATCCATCTTAAAAATAGTTTTTATAGGTCATTGGTCATTTGTTATTCGTCATTAGTTTTTTTACTAACAACTAATGACCAATGACTAAAATATTACTTTGTCCAAACTTTTTAGAGAAAACCAAGATGGATTCTGACATCCGTCAGAATGACAAATTGTGATGTCATTGGCAACCCTCAGATAAAGGAAGAGCTTATTTAAATGGAGATGACAAAAGTAAAAGTGTAATGCTGACGGATGTCAGAATCCATCTTAAAAATAGTTTTTATAGTTCATTGGTCATTTGTTATTCGTCATTAGTATTTTTACTAACAACTAATGACCAATGTTTAATGACTAAAATATTTCTTTGTCCTTTCTCATAGAGAAAACCAAGATAGATTCTGACATCCGTCAGAATGACAAACTGTGATATCATTGGCAACGAAGTGAAGAATCTCACAAGCCATTGCTACCACAGAGTTTGAGATTCTTCACTTCGTTCAGAATGAACCACTTCGTTTTTTTTAGCACGTAACTATATGTATAACAAATACTAATATAAGCCATACGCTCAACAAGTTTATAGTATGACTTTATTAAATTTTTGGTTTCTCCTTCC